>CANFXY010000051.1 GCA_947451105.1 Bacteroidota bacterium
AGCAACAACGGCTTGTTTATTGTCGCGCCAAGCGATAATCCAATAATGCCTGCTAGGATTGTTTTGGATACAAGAAAGAATCAAACAAATTCAGGAATTGAATTCAGATTGGTATACACTGAACTATAACGACATATAATTGTTAAATTATAATCATGGAAAAGAAGAGAAAACCTTATCAGTTGGTTTCTAGGGAATGGAAGAAGGAAGATACTATAATCCAGCTTAAAAATACAGCAATTGGTGGTGGCAATATTTCACTGATGGCCGGACCGTGTGCTGTAGAAAATGAAGATCAGATTTTTACGATTTGTGAATTTTTAAGCAAGCAAAATGTTAAAATTCTGAGAGGTGGTGCTTATAAGCCAAGAACTTCTCCGTATTCATTTCAAGGTTTGAAGAAGGATGGCTTGGTTTTAATGCGCAATGCTGCAGACAAGTATGGCATGTCTGTTATTACAGAAGTAATGGATACCAATTTGGTAGATGAAGTATATCAATATGCGGACATCTTACAAGTAGGAACCAGAAACATGCAAAACTATCAATTGTTGCGTGCTTTGAGTAAGATTGACAAGCCAGTTATGTTAAAAAGAGGTATGAGCAGCACCATGGAAGAATGGTTGCTTGCAGCGGAATATATACTCTCAGGAGGCAATGATAAAGTTATGCTTTGCGAAAGAGGTATTAGAACCTTTGAAAATGCCACCAGAAATACTTTAGATTTAGGCATAGTTCCATTGTTAAAATCTGTGAGCCATTTGCCTGTAATTGTTGATCCAAGTCAAGGCACAGGTTTAAGAGAAATAGTTGTTCCAATGTCAATGGCTGCAGTATTAGCGGGTGCTGATGGCGTTATGGTCGAAGTCCATAACCAACCAGAAGAGGCCTTGTCTGATGGCGATCAATCATTGTATTTTGATCAATTTAACGACTTGGTTACCAAGTTAAAAAGGACTGCAAAAGTCTTAGACAAAAACCTTGATTTAGAATCTGAAAAGATTTTAGTATAATTTTTTTGTTTTTATATAAATTCTTTTATCTTTGCACTCCTCAAAACCAGAACGGTGTGGTAGTTCAGCTGGTTAGAATACTGCCCTGTCACGGCAGGGGTCGCGGGTTCGAGTCCCGTCCACACCGCCACTTTAGAGAGTAATCTCACTTAAACCCTACAGATTAAATTTGTAGGGTTTTTTGTTGTTCTTCGGAATTTAAATTTCCCCAAATACTATTTTTTTTAAGGGACCTAAAAAGGGACCCAATATTCTTTTTGTAAAATAGGTCCCTTTAAATTTTATTTCAATCATTTCAATCAATTTTAATTACACTATTGACATTTTTTTTATAAACAGTAAATTGCATTATTACAAATCAAATTATGAATAAATCATTATCGATACTCTTCTCTGTGAAGAAATCAAAAATAAACAAAAATACTTTAGAAGCACCAATTTATATGCGTGTCACATACGATGGTGTAAGATTTGAAAAGTCTATTAATAGAAGTATAAATCCTGCTAAATGGTCTCAGGCCTCTGGGAAAGCTATAGGAAGCAGTGAAAATAGTCATTCTATCAACTCTTTGATTGATACTCTAAAATCAAAAGTATATGAACATTATAGAAAATTAGTAGAGTCAGGTAAATCTTTTTCTGCCATGACAATTTATAATTCCTTATTTGGTAGTGTTCAAAAACCAAAATCTATTATAGAAGTCTTTGTGAAACATAATAGTGAAATGAATGCCTTAATTGGAATAGATTTTTCTAAAGCAACATATACACGATATGAGACAACTCTGAAGCATTTGAGGGATTTTATGGCCTGGTATAGTAAACAAGATGATTGTGAGCTAGTAGAGATTAACCATAGCTTTATAGGAAGTTTCGAGTTCTATTTAAAAACTGAAAAACGAATAGGGAATAATACCACAGTAAAATACCTGAAGAATTTTCATAAAATCATTCGAATAGCAATTGCCAATGGTTATATAGACAAAGACCCTTTCTTTAACCACAAATTTAAATTAATCGATGTAGAGCGACAATATTTAACAGAAAGTGAGTTGGATGTCATAGCATCAAAAGAATTGCATGTAGAACGCTTAGAACAAGTGAGAGATGTGTTTTTGTTTTGTTGCTATACTGGGCTTGCTTATGCGGATGTAGCTAAACTTAATTCAGAGCATATAACTAAAGGTGTTGATGGAGAAGAATGGATTTATATTAATAGAACTAAAACCAAAGTTAAATCTAGGATTCCTCTGTTACCAAGGGCTAAAGCTATTCTAAATAAATATAGAACTTATATTCCTTTGAAATACAAAAATTTACTTTTACCTGTAAGCAGTAATCAAAAGATGAATGCTTATTTAAAGGAAATAGCTGTTTTATGTGATATTAAGAAGCCATTGCATGTTCATCTTGGTCGGCACTCATTCGCTACCAACTCATTAATTAACGGTGTTCCATTAGATTCAGTCAGTAAAATGCTAGGACACTCTAGTATTTCTATGTCAGAGAAGTATGCTAAAGTCACCGATTCTAAAATCTCAGATGACACAAAACACCTTAGAGAAGAATTCATTGACTACAAAGTTGGGTAAATTAAAAAAGGGTAACTAAATGTTACCCTTTTCTTTTGTCCAGTTTTTAATTATTTACCGTTGCAGGTAATCTTGCCTGATTCGTATTTGAATATTCCAGTTGAGGCCATGTCTGACCCTCATATATCTTTATGTTGCTGAAATTGTATACAAAGCTTTCGGAATGCCAGAGTAACTTTTAAGATATCTATTTCAATCATTTTTACAATTGACTTCAATTAATCCTTTTGCATCTTCAACGCCTTTTGCATAGGCATAATTAAAGTCAATACAAGCTTCATATCTTTTGTTTAAATACAAATTTGTTACACCTCTTGCTACATAAAGGGGATGAGAATTGGGCTCTAGTCTTATTGCAAAATTAATGTATTCTAGTGCCTCTTTATAGTATTTCCGATTTTGCGACGTTATAATAATTCCATTCATAATTTCGTATTTATTATACAATCCCGCAACGAATGGGATTTTCACCTTTAGGATATCTTCCATCGCGCCAGTTGCATCACCGCTTAAAGATTTTGCTTGTGACCTAATGGCATACAAATAATCCGATTCATCTCTTTTTATTTCCGCAGTTAAGTATATAATTGCTTTTGTGTAGTTTCCATTCTGATAGTGTATTAATCCAATTTCTTTTAGTACTCCTGAATATTCATTAAAATTAAATTCCATCGCATATACAAAAGATTCTATCGCACCAGTTATGTCATTTTGCTTGTCTTGTGTTAAGCCCAACATGTAACAAAGCGAGCCAACTGATTTTTTAATATTTGCATCATTTGGAGCGTGTGATAATCGTTCTAATTGCTTTTCAATTGCTACTAAAAAATCTTTACTTGCTTCTTTATCTAAATTTGCTTTTGACTTTATGACGGCTCTTGTTTCATAGATTTCATATGTATTTACCCCAAGCGATATTGCCCTGTTTATATAATCAATAGCACCCAAATAGTTTTTTTCTTCAGCCATTTTTGAAGCTATGTTACTATGAGCAAGGCCTATTAATTTATTTATTGAATCAGAAGGATTCTTTTCTGCGGCTTTTGTAAAATTCTTTATCGCTTCTTCATAGTTTTTAGAATTCATATTTTGCATTCCTAGTTCATAGAACTTGTTTTGATTACAACCTAAAATACTTATTAAGGCTAGACAAACAATTAGTTTTTTCATTTAGCAATACTAAAAAATAGGACTTATATATCCTAATCTAATCTGAATTTTATTTCCAATATCGTAGTATTGAAAAAGAGGCGAAGTGAAGATATATTAATTCTGTGCGGAGAGCGACTAAAAGCCCTTCGCAAAGAGAGAGGATTGACCCAAGAGGGTATCAGTGATTTACTTCGAATGGACTTTAGTCAGTATGGTAAGATTGAAAGAGGCCAAACCAATATTACCCTCTCAACCCTTAATGATATAGCAAATGCACTGGAAGTTCCAATAGTGGAATTATTAAACTTTTAATTTAAAGTTTAAAATTAACAACTTTATAATCAGCGCTTTTAGCGTTGAAAAACTATTGTTTTCGTTGATAATTAGTAAATGATGATTTTTACATTTGCTAAATGAATAGATTAGTTATTGTTGGAAATGGTTTTGATTTAGCTCACGGATTAAAAACCTCTTATGTAGATTTTTTGTTGACTTATTTTACAAAAGCAATCGAGTATGCAATGTTTAATAAAAGTGGCTATTCTGATATTTTGTTTAAAATAGACCATGAGAATGCAAAAAAATTCCAAAGAGAAAACAAACTTGGAGAATTAAGTACTTTTAATTGCATTAAAATCATCCTTGAATACAAAGATATCAATAAACGAAGTTTAATTAGTTATCAAAGTGATTACCTAAGTCAGATTTGCAAAACCATTGAATCAAATTCTTGGTTTGATATTGAAAGAATTTATTCAAACAACCTTGATGATTTACATGAAGCCTTGACAAAATCCCGCTCAATTAATGAAAAGGAAATGAATAAGACAAAGATAAAAAATTTGAATCGCGAATTTAATCACCTTAAAAACAAGCTAATTGAGTATATAGAATCTGAAGATGAATCCTCTAATTCTAAGCAATTATCAGATTTAGTTGACAATATTTTATTCGGGGAATTCAATAGAAAAAACACATCGACACATCAAAATAAAGTTTTTATTTTATGTTTTAATTATACAAATTTAATTAGCAGATATATAGAAGAGAAAAACCAAAATATAGTTCTAAAACATATACATGGGAAAGTTCATACCAAAGTTCCTGTTATTTTCGGTTATGGAGATTCTGCCTCAAAACAATATCAATCTATTATAAATTCAGATGAAGTTGAGTTTACAAAACATTTCAAGTCTTTCATGGCTCATAATAATGACAGTTATTCTAGTCTTATTAACTTTATTAAAGAAGATGGCTTTGAATTAATTATAGCGGGACATTCATGCGGTAGCAGTGATAGCTATATTCTCAGTAAGATTGTTTCTGCAAGAAACTGTATTTCTATTAAGATTTTATATCACAAAAAAGAAGATGGGTCAAATGATTATAGCGATAAACGCTCGAGGCTTCCAAGACATTATAATTCCCCAGACTTTCCATTTGAGAAAATACTTCCATTTAGCGATTCAGATTGTTTAACAACTTCACGTCTATCATAATTAACTTAGCATTTCAATTATTTCTTTTGAGTTGTAATACAAGGTACCCATAATTTTTTTGTATTTTATCTGTCCTGATATTCTTAGGTTTTGCAGTGTAGAGGCAGAAATCTTTAGCATTTCGCAGACCTCTTTTGATTTAAGCCATTCACTTTGGTTTATTTGAGGCTCTATAATGTGTCTTATTTCGATTAAAAGTTCTTTTTTAAATTTTTCTAAATCATCTACTGTAAGTATATTTAAATTCATAGTAACCGCAATATACCTCATTCTTGAACACATTTCAATAGTGTAAAGTGTTTATTTTGTTCAAAGATTTGGGATATCTAATGTTTTTTTGCTATTATCTTTGCAGAGTCTTTGACTAACTGATAAGAAACATTCCTTTAATAGGTAAATGGGACCTTTAGTCAAGTTTCAGTGTGCTATTTAATTCCCGCGGGATTATTTTCACATTGAAATGACAACATAACATTTCAAGTTTGATTTCTGATTCAGAACTTGACTTAGGCTTTCGATATGCTTCCAATATCACCCTTAAGTTAAATAATCTACGAATCCAATCAATTCATGACCCATCTAAGAAACTTTAATTACTGCGTAAGCAAAATTGGCCTAGAAAGCCGTTAAAAAATCAAAATGAAAATGAATTCAAACCACAACTACGAGCTATCTCGTAAGAACGTTCTCCTAGAGAACCTCTTAAACAAAATTGCAGCGAAAGATTGCTGCACTACCTATGCTGAATTTGATAATTCAAGCAAAAACATGATTCAAGAAAAATTTATGAAAGATTCAAACCAAATTGAAAACATTGCACGTTGCAACTTTGCAACTTTGCAATCCGATGAATTAACATCTAACCCAGTTATCCCTGAAAATGTTTATGAAAACCTACCAAGCTTTTTGAAAAGAACCTGCGGATTATTTAAAGATGAAAGAGAAAGGGATGTTATTCTAACTAGTGCTTTAACCCTAGTAGGAGGAAGCCAAATTAACTATCAGGGCAATTACGACAATCGAAATGTTTATCCGAACTTGTATTCATTTATTGTTGCGCCACCAAGTAGTGGGAAAGGCTGTATGTCATTCTCGAAAAAACTAGGATTTTATATTCAAAATGAAATAATGGAAGAAAACGCAAGAACTTTAGGTGAATACAAGAAAAATGTTAAAAAATCTAAAGAAAAAGGTGCGGAAATTAATTTAGTAACCTCACCTCCTAAAATTAAAGCATTTTTCTTACCTGCTAATTCGAGTGCTGCTGCTCTAATAGCTACTATGAACGATTCAAATTATGGAACAATAATGTTCGAAACAGAAGCAGATACATTAAATAACGCCTTAAGGCAAAAATGGGGAGGTTTTTCAGATGTTTTAAGGAGTGCTTTCCATCATGAATCAGTACAAGTCAGTAGAAAAAGTGATAATAGAGAATACATAAACATTGAATCTCCTAAATTATCCTTAGCTCTTTCTGGAACGCCTAATCAAATCATGAATTTACTGCACACTCCGCAAAACGGATTGTTTAGCAGGTTTATGATTTATAACTTTGATTCAGATATCATCTGGAAAGATGTTTCGGGTAAAGACAGTCCTAATCTAGAAATAGATTTTGACAAATTAGCGATTGAATTGAAATCAATGTATGATTTACTTAAGGACAAATCAATTAAATTTCAGCTTACTGATTTGCAATGGAAAACATTAAACCAAACTTTTGATTCATGGCAATCAGGTGCGGTTGTTTATTACGGAGAAGAGACTGTAGCTAATGTAAGAAGAATTGGACTTAGTTTTTACAGGATTACAATGATTTTAACCATGCTTAGAGCTATTGAAAACAAAAAGCTTGAATCTGTATTGACTTGTGATGATATTGACTTTAAATCTGCATTGCAGATAGCTAAGGTTTATCTAATACATGGTATTTTAATGCATCAAAAAATGGCTAGAATTACTTCGGAACCTAAGTCTAAAATAACTGAGCTTTTGAAAAAACTTCCAAAAAATTTCTCCAAAAAAATAGCAATTGAAGTAGCAGAAGAAATTGGTGTTAAATCACGGACGGTACATACTTACCTTCAAGAATTGTTGAGTCTGAACAAAATCAAAAATACGGAATTCGGTAAGTTTTCAAAAGTATAGACTGCAATGTTGCGAAGTTGCAATGTTAAAAAAGGGGGCATTTGTCCCCTTTTTCTTTTTTAATCCGATATGGAGTATCAACTCACTACCTTTCCAATCAACTTTTATTGTTACACTTTCTAACAATTTTAGTTAATCATTAATAGCGTTTATGAGTTTGGAATTTTGATTTAATAATCCGTTTTTCGATTATGGATTCTGCTTTTCAAAATACATTAGACAAATTAATTAAAGATTTCTATTCAAATGAGATTTGCTTATTACTTGACCAAATGGACTATGGAGAAATATCAATTGATTATAAGTACCTAAAGTTGATTTTTTGCAATGTTATTTTAATTATCCTTAAATGTCTCATTAAAAATAATTTCTACAAATATCACAAATTCACAACAAATACACAATTGCCGTTGTTGTGAATTTGTGAATCACTATAAAATTGTGCATAATTCACCCAAATTGACCCCCTTCGTTCAGTGCAAATTGACCCCTCTAAAATTGATTAGGATAATATTGTGTTCGAATTAGACTTGCTTAAATCTCAAGAAATAAACCTTGATTATATTCTTGAATTAATATTTGAACATAATAAAAAGACAAATTTACTTTAATATGCTGAACTTCGAAGTAAAATTAAAATTATTCGATACAATAATTAAAGTATATATGCCGTTTGAAAGCGTTTCTACAGGAATAAAATGCTCATTGTTCAAATTAAATGTTCGAATTACTTTCTTATTATAAACTTCAATCCCTAAACTATTTATTACAGAAACATTATAAATATTACTGTCAGGAACTGACCATTCTAAAAACAAAGTATTTGAAACTGGATTAGGATAAACTTTAACTTCAACCTTATTTGGTATGATATTTATTTTTTTAGAGCCATTGATATTGCCTATATGACTACTTATTCCTAAACTTGAGTTGAAATAATTACCTGTGTTAGTTTGTTCTAACTTAATAGCTTTAATCAAATAATAATTATCCCCTTTGTATGGATTCTTATCTATAAATGATAACCCTGAAACAATACTATCTGTAAGTCTTGTGTATTTATTGTCAAATTTATTAGAGCTATAAACGTGGTAACCTATTAAATCTGGCTCAATTGATTCTTTCCATTCTAATAAAACTTCTGTATTATTATTAATAGAACTAGAGATTAATTCTTTTGGTTTAGCACAATATTTAATTCTCAAAGCTGGATCACCAAATAATGAAATACTAATGCGTCTATCTAGGAAGTTATCAAAATAATACCCACAGTATCCTGATTTATGTGTCAAATCAGTTGTATTATTTTGTGCCAATAATGTAGAATATCCAATTGGATAACCAACCGCAAAATGATGAAAATACCAATGTGGTCGACCTGACCAGCAAGCTGTCAACATAAATCCTTTACTAGCTAGACAACTTCTAAGAAAATTATCATTATTGTTCCAATCTACAAAATAGCTTCCAAAAAAAACATTAAATACTGATAATAAACTATCCGAAAATTGACTAGAAGTTCCAACACTGGAACATGAAGTATATGTGCCGCCTCCCATAACATGACTAAATAAATAGCTATTACTTTTTATACTATCAAAATAGTTCCCAAATTGATTAATATTGAATTTCCCAACAATTGCAGATGCATTATTCCAACCACTCCTCATTGGCATTTCACCATTCATCCATCCAAAATTATCTGAAATAAATGCCTTATTTCTAGCTTTTATAACTCCTGTTTTATAAAGGTGTAGTTTATGTAGATAATTTTTTATCAAAACGAATTCATCAAATGGCTGAGATGGTAAATTTCTCATATCAACTCTTCCAATTTGCACCTCCAAATCACTTGGTATCACATGTTGGTCGAATTTATTGTCATTAATGTAATTGTGATTCGAAATAGGAAGTATACCTGAATAAAGCTCTTTGTCATCAGTCCACTTTCCATTTATATCTGCATAATAACTGTCTGTTGGCCACGCTCCGCCATGTTCAAAATGGCCATCAGGATTTGAATCTGCGCCAGGAGTTTTTTGAAGACCAGAATATGGAATTGCTATTTCCCCTATTAAAAGGCACATTTTATTATTTGTTTTATCTAATTTGTACCAATTACTTATTAGAATTTTCAAATCAAGTACAGTTATATTTATCGGAATGATTAATAATTTAGGAACATAACCATCAGCAATATAATCTTCCATGAAAGTCTTAATTTCGATTATTGATAACTTTCTATGAGTAACAGAATCAATAACAATTAATATATTATTTCTAAAATCATCAAGCGGTTTATTAATGCTTACACACAAATATCCTATATTTATTACTCTTGAATTTATGTATTTTATTATTTGGTATTCGTATACCTTTCCACTTTCCACTTTAGAATCATTATATTCAAAAATTGAACCAGGAAGGTTTACAATTGCACTCCCCCAGTTTACCTCACCTACTTCTTTTTTATAAATACCAAATGAGCTAGCATTATTTATTTCCCAGCGAAGAATGACGCTTTTCTCCGCTAATCCAATTTCTGCCGAAACTAAGAATGATGAATCCTTAACATTCTGGCCTACCACAAGTGAAATTTTAAAAAAAAACAATAAAACTATAAACTTAAATGACATCTTCAATAATAATATTTTTTTATTACATAATTTTACTTATAATTGTCAAAATTAATTACTATGAAAAAAATTATCCTTATTACCCTAATTGTAATCACCGGAATTTATTCTTGCAAAAAAGGTTCTGAAATAATAACCTCTGACAAAAACAATACTTTACCTAAAAATTTAAAACCTATCTCTTTGCCTACTTTTGTTTCTATGAATGAAATTAATGATCAGGTTAGAGCCCTTGCTTATTCATTAGCATCAATCACTGACAATACTTATATGGCTAATGACAATCCTACAGAGTACAAATCTCTTATTGAAGATCAATTAGAAAACAATAGCGATGAAGTTACCTTTGGAGAATTAAATACGAATATCAATATGGGCAGTGTTGGTGTATTTACAAATGTAGGTGGTACTACACCATCGAATTTCAAATCATTAGTTGAAGAGGCAATACTATTCCAAAGTCCTTGGTATTTGGGTACATCTCCACGATCATGGGGAATGAATAGTTATTCTAATGATGGATATGAAGGTTTTATTTACAATAATACTCAATATAATACTTTGGTAAGAATTCCTGAACTTGACCAAAATCGTCATTCTAAGCCTTTTATTGTTATCCCTAACGAAGTTGACGTTAACGGTGATCTTCTATTACCTATAATTGGATATACTTTTAATTTTGCAACAGATGAGGTTGATGTTGTTTCATTTGCAACTGAAGAGGATTTGGATGTAGATGATAACTATTATATTTGGGTTGTTGATTATGCACCTATACCAGTTCAAACAACAAACCCTACTCAGGGTTGTACTGGAGATAATGCACCTTTACAAAATGATGGATTTTGTGACTTCGAATGTGGCGAAAACGAGTCAAATAGTTTTAATGATTGCAATCCTCAATTTATTAAAAAAGTATGGATATCTGACATAGAAATTTCAGAAGATTATAAGCAAAGATGCGGAACAAATTATCAATGGAATGAAGGCAGAATTCAAGGGCAATATGAACTTGGCTACTCAAGTCTTGTTGTTCATGGAAGCGGAAAGGTTAAGCCTTACGGAGGTTTTATAAATCACCGTTGGAAACGAAATGAAGTTGAAAAGACTAAAAAGCTTTTGGTTCAGGGATGTAATTTTAATTCAAAGGGAACTTCAAGTTATAAGGCTGTAAAAAACATCGATTGGTGGGATAATAGTATTGAATCTAGGTGGACACAAAAAGATGAAGCTTTACAGCCAAGATGCTTTTTTTCAGAAAATTATAAACCATCGAGAGATACAATTTATTTCTTTGTCTTTGAGGAGGATATTGCACCTAACAACATAAGAACTCAAACGATTCAATACAGACCTGGACAAAGTGCTACTATACAATTCTTTTCTCGAAATAATGAAGGCCCTTGGGGAGATAAAAAAATGCAGTCAGCTTATACATTTTATGGATCAATCCAGGCAGTAGGTCCAATGAATCAGTCCCCAACTGGACATGTAATTATGATAACCCCTCAATCTTGGCCAGGTCTAGGAACATCATTTAACGACGAGTTTGAGATTTTTGCTGTAATAAGTAATAGTGGCGCTAATGCTAATACCAGAAGCATCAAACTTAAAATTAAATATGATCAATTTTAAACATTTGATTTGTGTTATAATTGTTATAATTCCAACTTGGGGGTGTTTAAAGGTAGAAGAAGTTCCTGAAGATAATAATGTATATCCTGAATTAAAAGATGGAAACACTTTAGGCTGTTTTGCTTATTGGCCAAAAAACCAAAATAAGAAGTGGGTATTTAAAGTTAGTAAGCTAATTGGAGGTAATTACAGCTATATGTATGATGATACACTTGCATATTTTAAAGACACTAATATAGCAAGCAGCGGTTATCTTTATTTCTCTCAATTTAGGTTTAATAAGATGCCGAATGATTATCAATTTATAATTGGTTCATATTCTCCTGAATCTCTTTTGTCATATTACATATATGGTGTTAGTTATATTGCATTTGATTTAAACAAAATTGATGATGCAGTAAGTCATATTTATTCATGGAACGGCAATCCGTTTGATAATCGGTTTGAAGTTTCATATTCATCGCCATTCTTAAATGATTTCACTACTATTTTGGGAAAACACAAAGTCATTTCTTCAAATATAAAATATTATAAATCTAAATTTGGAGGAGGATATAATTCATTTGAAAAACAAATGTATCTTGCAAAAGATATTGGTCTTGTTAGGCATACTTATAGTTTTAAAAGTGTCAATTATTTAAATGTGACGGATAGTGCACTTAACTTACTATTTGAAATTAAAAAAATCATTAATTAATGGGCGTTTTTGGTAGATTTATCTTTTTGACCTTTGTCTTAACTTGTTGCCGCAGTGAAGAGATATTAAATAATTCACCCGATCTTATAGTTTTCATAAAGTCCAAGTCTGAAAAGGAATATGGATTGTCCATGAACTATCCATTACAATTTTCATGCTTAAAAGAAACTTCTTATCCGAAAAAAAATAGATATATAGCAGCATTTTCTTTAAAAAAGGATAGTTCAGAATACACAATAAAAAACTTTGACAACAGGAAAGAGTTTTATTTCACTTTGATTTATAATCATCAGATTATTGAGAATTATAATGAGAATGATATTAAAATTAAGTTTCAAGATTTTAAAGTAATATATAGTTCGGCAGATAGTTTTGTAATGAAAGGAAATGAATTATGGATTTATTGCGATTAGGAAAGTTGCTTTTTTTAATGATACCGTATGTATTAAGAGGTGATACGACTTCTATTAAGACATATTCTTTAGGATTATCCATTTCAAAACCAATAAGTGGAATAGGAAAGAAAAATATTTCCATGGAAATATTTGGAAGTGTAAAAATGAAATTAGTTTCCTTTCAGACTTCTTTTGGATACGAAAAACTTCATTTAGATAAAGGATTAAAGAACAGTTCAATTAACACGAGTTATATTTCTGGTAATCAATACAATCAGATAGATGGGTATTTTTTTAGAATAGGTGCACAAAAATGTTTTAAAGCGAAAATGCCTAAGCTGAAAAATCAGGTTAAATTCTATTTGTCCTGTAATTTTTTGATAAGTTATTACAGGCAAGAACTTAAAATTAAATACAATGGAGCGTATATTGATAATGTATTTTCATATAGAAATTATGTTTCCTCCACATATTCAATTGAGCCTGAAATTGGGTTTATTCTATTTCAATCTAAAAATAAAAAATTCAGATTTGAAAACAAAAGTAGAATTGGTTTATTTTTAAAGGAGCCTTTATATCCAAAATTTATTGATAAGTTGCCAGGTGTTACTAATGTCAATAGTAAATTAATGCATACTGGAGTTGTAAATTTTTGCTTGTTTTTTAACTTATAATTATAAAAAGTGTGTTATTTTTATGTAGCTTGGTCTTTCTTGTTCTGTTGCGCATGAATTGTTTAATAGTCTGAAATTCAGTGTTTAAGAAGTAGTATGTTGTGCTGAACGAAGGGGGTCAATTTGACGGGATTTTGCATTAAACTAATCAGTTTTAGTTTTAAAAAGTATACATCTTTTATAAGAGGTTACTTATTTAATTGACCCGTATACATAAAGCGAAGTGACTTGCCCCTCCTATGCAGATTCAGAACGACATTAACTGCAAATCTTCATCGCAGGGGCGTCACTTAAACTTTTCTTTTTTTGAAACGTAAATTCGGCATTCGTTCTTGTAAACAAATACAAAAAGAATATGCCAAGATAATTAATGACTCTTTAGGCTTGTTTTAAAGGCCTTAAACAGTCTTTAATTCCAGTTCCTGTGCGTTTCATCTTGTCATACTTTTCATTTGCTTACAGACTCTCATAATTGCTTTTACTGAAATTCAAACCTTACAGTAAATGCCTATTAAAATTTCATCAACAATTCATTCAGGCGACCCGTGCGGTCACTTTCGGCAGGCGTTTTGTCATGATTTTTGAATCATCGCTGAATCTCTACTCAATCAAAAAGTAACGCCAAAGCTGGTCGCTAAGCGATAGCAATCCTGCGTATTTCATACTTTCAGTCTTCCACCTTCTGTGACTTTTCGCATTCTGGTCGGCGCTAATTCCTAATATACTGCGTTCCTCAGAAATCTCAACTCTGGCTGATGGCTCTATTTCCTAAATCCAAATACAATTTTTATTAATATGAATAATCAAATCATCAAATCAATTCCTGTGCGCAGGAGAAAATCACAAAAGACTCTACATGAAGTAGAAATCATTTACAATTGGCCTAGTATAGGTGCAATTAGACAAATTAACAGTGCTGCTGATAGTTACAAACTTCTAAAAGAGCTTTATGACCCGAAGAAGATAAACTATAAGGAAATGTTCTATGTCCTGTTGCTTAACAGAGCTAACTGTTGCATAGGTATCAGTATGATTGGAGTCGGAGGAACAGCTGGTGTTATGGTTAACATCAAAGAGATATTTCAACTAGCCATTAAAACCAATGCATCTGGAATAATTCTCTCTCATAACCATCCAAGTGGCAATAGACAGCCTAGTGAAGCAGATAAAACTCTAACAAAAAAAGTTAAAGAAGCATGTAGCTATGTAGAATGCACTTTACTAGACCATTTAATCTTAACCTCTGATGGGTATTTATCATTTGCAGAAGAATCACTTTTATAAATCATGAATATAGTAACATACAACCCTAAGCAAACTTTAAAACCTGAGTTTGCTTTTTTTGTGCTCTCAAAAGGACTAAATGCAGGTCGATGCATGAAACATAGTTGTCCAAATTGCTTTATGGTAGCCGCTTCAAATAAATTTGAATTAATGAAGCTATACAATTATACCTATCTGCTTTGGAAGTCGAACAAATTTGCTATGCATTTAGTTGGAAGCGTAATTCCTTTTCTGAGAATCCAAGATTTCAAGAAAATACTCTCTGAAACAATGAATGACCCAAATGTTGACCACTCTAAAGTAAGATTCGTGTTTTCAATTGTAGTCTCCCTTAAAAGAAGACAAGAAGACTTTAATAGTAAAATCATTCAACTTAAAAAAATCGAGAGAGCTTACATAAGAGAGCATATTAAATTATAAAAAGGGACTATAAAGAGACTTTTTATAATAACTTTAGTGTAATATGTTGATTGTCAATGTTTTTTGAGATATTTTTCGAGTCCCGTCCACACCGCAAAAGCCCAACAATAAAATGTTGGGTTTTTTTGTGTCCCAAAAAGTTTCGCCACAATTAAATTTCCTAAATGTGTGATTTCTATAACATTTATGTTTAATATAAATTCTCTCAATAGTTAATTGAAAGAATTGATGATTGTTCTCATGGCTTACTGCCTAAATTCGCAACATCTAATTAAATTAATGATGAAAAACTTACTGTTAACTATGGGCTTATTTGTTGCTATATCAGCAAATGCTCAGGCGCATGAAGGAGATATCTCACAATGCCCTTTTCACATGGGTAAAAGTGAAGATAGTGATTCAAGTGTCAAAACTGCAAAACCGAATATGCATGCACCCTCAAAGGTGTCAGGTACTACAAATGCTGATTGGTGGCCACATCAATTGAATTTGCAATTGTTAAGACAAAATTCAAATTTGTCTAACCCTATGGATGCCAATTTTAATTACGCAAAGGCTTTTAATAGCTTGGATTATTTTGCCTTGAAAGGAGATATTAAAACGGTATTAACCCAGTCGCAAGATTGGTGGCCTGCCGACTTTGGCAACTATGGACCATTGTTTATCCGTATGGCTTGGCACAGTGCCGGTACCTACAGAACAGGCGATGGTAGAGGTGGTGCTACTGCAGGACAACAACGTTTTGCCCCGCTTAACAGTTGGCCTGATAATGGAAACTTGGATAAGGCTAGACGTTTGCTTTGGCCAATAAAACAAAAGTATGGCAATAAAATTTCTTGGGCAGATTTAATGGTATTGGCCGGTAATGTAGCTTTAGAATCTATGGGCTTTACAACCTTCGGATTTGCTGGCGGACGCAGTGATGTGTGGGAACCAGAATATGATGTGTATTGGGGCTCAGAAAAGAAATGGTTAGAAGATAAACGTTATTCAGAGGGACGCAAATTGGAAAATCCATTGGCTGCTGTTCAAATGGGATTGATTTATGTAAACCCTGAGGGACCTAATGGCAATCCTGACCCTGTGGCTGCTGCAAAAGACATTAGAGAGACTTTCGGTCGCATGGGTATGAACGATGAGGAGACAGTCGCTCTAATTGCGGGAGGACATACTTTGGGTAAAACCCACGGTGCTGGTCCTGCTTCTCATGTAGGCGCAGAACCTGAATCAGCAAGTATTGAAGAACAAGGTTTGGGTTGGAAGAGTACTTACAAAACAGGTAAAGGCAAAGACGCTATTACCTCTGGTTTGGAAGTTACTTGGACCAGCACACCAACACAATGGAGCCAATCGTTTTTCAAGATCTTATTTAAATATGAGTGGGAATTGACTAGAAGTCCTGCTGGCGCTCAACAATGGGTAGCTAAAAATGCAGATAAAATTATCCCTGATGCTTTTGATTCTTCGCTTAGCCATTTGCCAACGATGTTGACCACCGATTTGTCTATGCGCTTTGATCCCGAATACGAAAAAATATCTAGACGTTTTATGAACGATCCCAAAGCATTTAACGATGCTTTTGCAAGGGCTTGGTTTAAATTAACCCACAGAGACATGGGCCCAAGTTCATTGTATCTTGGACCAGAGGTGCCTAAGGAAGCTTTGATATGGCAAGATCCTATTCCTGCGTTAAACCACCCTTTGGTTGATGCAAAAGACATTGCGGTTCTAAAAACCAATATTTTAAATTCTGGTTTAAGCGTTAGCCAATTGGTTTCTACCGCTTGGGCATCAGCTTCTACTTTCCGTGGTTCTGATAGAAGAGGTGGTGCCAATGGTGCGCGCATTCAATTGCAACCACAAAGGTCTTGGGCAGTTAACAATCCTAAACAATTAGATTCTGTTTTGAATGTTCTAAAAGGTATTCAAACGAACTTCAATACAAAATCTGTTAAAAAGAAAATTTCAATGGCCGACTTGATTGTATTGGGTGGTTGTGTAGCCATAGAAAAAGCAGCGAAAGATGCTGGTTTTACCGTGCAAGTTCCGTTTACCCCTGGTAGAATGGATGCTACTCAAGAGCAAACAGACATTAAGAACATGGCGGTATTAGAACCAATGGTTGATGGATTTAGAAATTATTCTCAATCGCAATACACTGTATCATCTGAAGAACTGTTAATCGACAAGGCACAATTGTTGACCTTAACTGCTCCTGAAATGACTGTGTTGGTTGGTGGTTTGAGGGTTTTAAATGCCAATTGGAATCAAAATAAATTTGGCGTGTTTACTTCTAAACCTGGTCAATTGAACAACGACTTCTTTGTGAATTTGTTGGACATGAATACTGTTTGGACAGCGACATCAGACAGCAAGGAAGAATTTGTAGGAAGCGATCGCAAAACAGGAACCGCCAAATACACCGCAACACGTGTGGATTTAATCTTTGGTTCTAATTCTGAACTGCGTGCTTTGGCAGAAGTATATGCGAGTGCAGATGCCAAGAAAAAATTCGTAAACGACTTTATCCAAGCGTGGGTAAAGGTGATGAATTTGGATCGATTTGATTTGAAATAAGACGTAATAATTAAAGAGAAAAGGCTTGATGAAAATCAAGCCTCTTTTTTGTTATTAACCAAGCCATTAATATGATCATTCTCAATAATGGCTTTTTTATATCAAATATTTTCTACCTTTGACCTACTTATGAAAAAGTCATTGATATATTTTATAGTACTTGCCACTGTTTTTACAGCTTGTAAAAAGAAGGATTCAAGTGCTAATAATCCCAGTGTTTGTGAGGGAACTCAGGATAGGAGCAAATTAGAATCCTTTAAAATGTTTCTGCCTAGCCACCCCTTAAACACAGACATTTCATCCTACCCAATTGATTCAAACTCTGCTAGGATAATTTCGGCCATTGGGGTCTTTGGTATACATTCTGATTTTGGAAGCGGTTTGTACAACAATGCGCCAATAGGGATTCCTTTTTCATTGGTGTGTGGCAGTCAAGTAAAAGTGCCCATTACGTATAGAGCAAATTCTTATGATGGCAATTATGGCAATGAAAGCGATGCTGGTCCATTTCCAATTCCTGACAATGCACAAATTGAAGGCAATGGCAATGGCGATAGCCATGTG
>CANFXY010000052.1 GCA_947451105.1 Bacteroidota bacterium
GAAGAGGAACTTTTAAGAACCAAGGAATTCCTTGCTTCTCAAAAAAACGAGTTCAACGAAGCATTGCCTTTAGATGAAGTTTTCAGTGAAAATAATTTAGGTCTAAATTCAAACAGAAGAGATTTTCTGAAATTTTTCGGATTCAGCGTTGCAGCTGTCTCTCTAGCAGCTTGTAACAAAGCGCCTGTAAGAAACATTGTACCTTACTTAGTAAAACCGGAAGAAATCACCCCTGGCGTAGCAAACTATTATAACTCAACCTGCGGTGCTTGTTCATCTGCTTGTGGTGTTACAGTAAAAACACGTGAAGGTCGTCCAATTAAAGTAGACGGTAATGTAAACTCACCTATTTCAGGTGGCGGTTTATGTGCGACCGGTCAAGCTTCAATTTTAAGTTTATACGATACCGAAAGACTTGATGGTCCTAAAAAGGTTAATGGCGAAAATTTAGAGAGCACTGATTGGGCTTCTTTAGATACAGACGTAACTGCTCAACTAAATGCAATTCAAACTGCAGGTGGTAAAGTAGCCATCGTTTCTGGTACCATCCATTCACCATCAACCTTAGCGGTAATTAATGATTTCAAAACCAAATATACCAACGCTACCCACATCACACATGATGCAATGGGTTACAGCGGTATCTTAATGGCTAACAGAGATTCTTTCGGAAAACAAGTTATTCCTTCATACAACTTTGATAAAGCAAACGTGGTAGTAAGTTTTGGCGCCGATTTCTTAGGTACCTGGATTTCTCCAGTTGAATTTACCAAAGCTTGGTCAGCTAAGAGAAAAGTTGACGGAATTAGCGCTGACGGAAAAGTATTGAAAACCATCATTTTTGAAAGCAATCTTTCATTAACTGGTACCAATGCGGATTACCGTTTCCCAATGAAAACATCTCAAGAAGCTGTATACATTACGGCTTTATACAACAACCTGGCAACCTTAGCTGGCGTGGCTCAATTGCCAATGACCATGACAGGTGAATTGGCTGGTGGTGCAATCAAACAAACTGCTGATTCTCTTTGGAGAGAAAAAGGTGCTTCTATGGTTGTTTCAGGTTCTAATGATCCTAAAATTCAATCAGTGGTTAATGGTATCAACTTGTTGTTGAACAACTATGGTACAACCATCGATTTAGAAAACCACTCTAACCAATACAAAGGTGTTGATGCTGACTTTATTCAATTCGCTAACGAATTGAGTTCAGGTGCATACCAAGGTGTTATCTTCATGAATTCTAATCCTGTTTATACGTCTCCTTTATCAGAGAAAATTAGCGCAGGCTTGAAAAAGGCTAAATTGTCAGTTTCTTTTGCTGGTACAGCAGACGAAACAGCAATGCATTGCCAATACGTTGCTCCAGATAACCATTATCTAGAGTCTTGGAATGATGCTGAGCCTAAAGCTGGTGTATTCCAATTAACACAACCTACCATTTCAGAAGTATTTGATACCCGTCAAGCACAAACTTCATTGTTGACTTGGGCTGGTTTAGGTGCTAAATCTGCAAACGATCCTTTTGCAAACAAAGGTATCTATAGCCAAAAACTATCTGCCTCTGTATACTACATGTACATCAAGTCTAAATGGGCTGATATGGGTGTTGCTTCTGATGAAGCATTCAACAAAGCTTTGCATGATGGCGTTCACATGACAGCTCCAAAAGCTTCAAGCGTTCCAGCCTTCGCAATTGCATTGAACTCTATTGTAGCTGATCTAGAAAAAACAGTAGGCAAAAAAGAAGAAATTGACTTAGTACTATACCAAAACGTTTCTGTTAAAGATGGTAGTCTAAGCAATAACCCATGGTTACAAGAAACTCCAGATCCAATGAGTAAAGTAACTTGGGACAACTATATCTCTTTACCAAAAGCTTTGGCTGAAAGTAAAGACATTAAGAACGGTGACATGGTAAACATCACATTGGGTGCTGTATCTATGAAAGGTATGCCAGTGTTTGTTCAACCGGGCCAAAGCAACGGAACCATAGGTGTTGCAGTTGGTTATGGCCGTCAAGGTAAAGTTGGTGAAAAAGGAGTATTTGATGCCATCGGTAAAAACGCTTACCCTTTCTTAACCTTACAAAACGGAACCTACAGCACGGTTACCAATGGTGTTAAAATTGAAAAAATTTCAGGATCATACGAATTGGCTCAAACACAAACCCACCACTCAATTGAGGGTAGAGACATTGTTAAAGAGACAACTTTAGGTGAAATTAAAACCAATCCAAAAGCGGGTAATGATACAGCTGCTCCTCATTTGTATACTTTATGGGAAACCAAAGATTACAAAAAAGATGGTGCACCTAACCACCACTGGGCTATGGCTATCGACTTAAATGCTTGTACCGGTTGCGGTTCTTGCGTTGTAAGTTGTAGCATCGAAAACAACGTTCCTGTTGTTGGTAGAGCTGAAGTAAGAAGAAGAAGAGAAATGCACTGGATGCGTATCGACCGCTACTTCACTTTCGAAAACGTAAACAACACTGATTATACCAAAGAGTTATTCTTATCAAGAGATTTCGAAGGTAAAAATGTAACAAAAGAAACTGGATTAGCTGCTTTAGATAAATTAGAAGCTGCTAAAAAAGGTGCTGAGTATGCACACTGGGAAAATGTTAAAGTGGTTCACCAACCAATGATGTGCCAACATTGTGGTCAAGCTCCATGTGAAACTGTCTGTCCAGTATTAGCAACCACCCACAGTTCTGAGGGATTAAACCAAATGACTTACAACCGTTGTATCGGTACTAAATATTGTGCAAACAACTGTCCATACAAAGTAAGACGTTTCAACTGGTTCAGATACAACGACAACGACCGTTTTGACTTCCATTTCAACAATGATTTAGGTAAAATGGTTATCAATCCTGATGTTACTGTTAGAACCAGAGGTGTGATGGAAAAATGTAGCATGTGTGTTCAAAGCATACAAGGTGCAAAAACCAAAGCAAAACGTGAAAAACGTACCTTGGCTGACGGCGAAATCAAAACAGCATGTCAACGATCATGTCCAGCAAATGCAATCGTATTTGGTGACGTAAACGACGAGAACAGCGAAGTGCGTAAACTATTCAAGAACGAACGTTCGTACAGAGTACTTGAAGAATTAAATACAATGACTGCGGTTAAATACCTAGTGAAAGTTAGAGATACAGAAAAACAAGCATAATAATAAGCCATAAAAAATGATTCACGATTCAATCATAAGACCAAACCTTGTAACAGGCGATAAGAACCTACATGATGTTACATCAGAAATTTGTCGTCCAATCGAAAATAAACCGTCGGTTTCTTGGAAAGTTGGATTTACCATTTCAGCCATTTTCCTTGGCTTGTTATTACTAACGTTGGGCATCACGCTTTATGTGGGTATCGGTACTTGGGGACTAAACAAAACAGTACAATGGGGTTGGGATATCACCAATTTCGTATTCTGGGTTGGTATCGGTCACGCTGGTACTTTGATCTCTGCGATCTTGTTGTTGTTCAGACAAAAATGGAGAATGTCAATTAACCGTTCTGCTGAGGCGATGACCATCTTCGCGGTAATGTGTGCGGCGATTTTTCCATTATTCCACATGGGTCGTATTTGGGTAGGAGGTTACTGGGTATTCCCATTGCCAAATGCTTTTGGTTCATTATGGGTTAACTTCCACTCTCCATTGTTATGGGACGTGTTCGCGATTTCTACATACTTCTCAGTATCTTTGGTTTTCTGGTACTTAGGTTTAATTCCAGACATCGCTACTGTTAGAGATAGAGCTACAACAGCTGGCAGAAAATTCTGGTATAACTTCTTCTCAATGGGATGGACTGGTTCTGTTAGAACTTGGAACAGATATGAAGTAGTTTCTTTAATCCTTGCAGGTATTTCTACTCCACTTGTATTATCTGTACACACCATTGTATCAATGGACTTTGCAACTTCGGTTGTTCCTGGATGGCATACAACAATCTTCCCTCCATACTTCGTGGCTGGTGCGATTTTCTCTGGTTTTGGTATGGTGTTAACCCTATTGGTTATCGCTAGAAAAGTAATGAACTACCAAGACTATATCACCAT
Organism: Bacteroidota bacterium; assembly: GCA_947451105.1. Lineage (GTDB taxonomy): Bacteria > Bacteroidota > Bacteroidia > NS11-12g > UBA955 > JABMMZ01. Next base: position 4,075 of record CANFXY010000052.1, read on the forward strand.
TGGTCACTTAGAGGCTATGTGTAAAGTTGTTATGTTGACCGGTACCATGGTAGGTTTAGCTTACATCACTGAGTTCTTCGTAGCTGCATACTCTGGTGTTGAATATGAGCAATACGCTTTCATCAACAGAGCAACTGGACCATACTGGTGGGCATACTGGAGTATGATGACTTGTAACTTAATTGCACCACAAGTATTCTGGTTCAAATGGGCCCGTACTACACCATGGTTCATCTTTATGTTGTCAATCGTTGTTAACGTAGGTATGTGGTTCGAGCGTTTCGTAATTATCGTAACCTCATTGCATAGAGAATATTTGCCATCAGGTTGGGTGATGTATTCACCAACTTTGGTAGAAATTGGAATCTTCTTAGGTTCATTTGGATTGTTCTTTACTTGTTTCTTCTTGTTCAGCAAGTTTTTACCAGTAATTAACATCGCAGAAGTAAAAGGTATATTGAAAAACAGAGAATAATCTTTCTTATTTAGTACATACATGATAGACAGTAAATTATTTTTAGATAAAAACAAAACCGTGATGTTCGGGATATTTGAAAACCCTGAGCAGTTTTTAGATACGGTTTCTAAAGTTCACCACAAAGGTGCTCAAATCATCGATTGCTATACGCCATTTCCGATGCACGGAATTGAAAAAGCAATGGGATTAAAGCGTTCACTTTTGCCAGTTGGTGCTTTTATATGTGGTTGTATTGGTTTTTTAACCGCTGCAACTTTACAATCTTACACCATGCACTTTGATTGGCCAATGATTATTGGTAACAAGCCAACAGTGGGTGTGAGTTATGTTCCAGTATTGTTCGAAATGACTGTATTGTTCACTGCATTTGGTATCGCAATTTTATTCTTCACTAGAAGCAAAATGTTGCATGGTAAAATGCCAAGTGAACGCATCGATTTCAGACAAACCGACGACAGAATGGTTATTGCAATTGCAACTGACAACAATGCCGTTGACAAAAATGAATTAAGCAACATGCTATTTAGCGGTGGTGCTGTATTAGTAAAAGAAAGAACCAACAACGGATACGAAGATTTCACTGAAGTTGAAATTAAAAGTGCAAATTAATCAATCAAGGATCACAATGAAGAAACCAATTAATATCATCCTAAGTGTTATCGCGATCATCTCCCTTTCTTCTTGCGGGTGGAAAGCAGGTGAAAATAACCCAGGTATTGAGTATGCCCCAGATATGTACTACTCAAAAGGGTATGAGCCAATGACTCAATATTCTGATACAAACAAATACAGATTCAATCCGTATTTCATGAGTATGAGAGAGCCAGTTAAAGGTACTGTTGCTATCGGTCAACTTGATTACCAATATGCTTACGACAACACACCAGAAGGCTACGAAGCTGCAGGTGCTGGTTTAAGCATGAACATCAGCTTGTCTGAAAATGACCAATTAGAAGGTGCAAGATTATTCGGAATATATTGTTCAGTTTGTCATGGTACTATGGGTGGTAACGACGGTACTGTTTCTAGCAAACAGTCTGCGCTTAAACCATCATGGGCCAACTACCAAGATAAATATATCAAAGAATTGCCTATCGGTAAAATCTACCACGTAATTACCTATGGTAAAAACAATATGGGAAGTTATGCTTACGCTTTAACGCCAAAAGAAAGATGGAGCGTTGCTACCTATGTTAAACGTTTAAGCACAATGGACAGCTTAGGTAATTTACCTGCAATTAAAGCTATTGGTGCAATCGAAACTGCAACTCCTGCTGCTGTAGTTGATAGCAGCAAGTCTATTAAAAAAATGAAACCGTAAAGTTAGAACCTAAAAAATAATTCACATCAAAATGAGCCACGGACACGAAATCCATATCCACCAAGAAAATTATCTTTTCAAAGGAAAAGCTAAAACCTTGAGCTTAGCTTTACTTGCAATCGGTATTCTTTTTACCGTGATTGGTATCTTTACTTTACCGCACACCGAAGCACACCACGCTGCACCTGCAGTTGCTGAATCTGTTGCTGAACACGGAGCTGAACATGCAACCGAACACGCTGCAACTGCCCATGAATATCCTGGTCAAAACATCAATGGTGTTGACGTAGGTCACTCTGATGAGCAAGTTTACCCAGTTGTTTCTGAGCACGCCAAACCTGCAGCAACCAGAATATACATGAACTTGTTGTTAAACGGATACTTTGTCCTTTTAATTTCTGTTTGTGGTTTGTTCTTCTTTGCTTTGCAATACATTGCCAACGCTGGTTGGGCTACTGTTTTATTAAGAGTTCCTCAAGCCATGAGTACTTTCTTGCCTGTTGGTGCGATCGTATTGCTTTTGGTATTCTTCATCGATGGTGAAAACATCTACCATTGGTTGGCATACGAAAAACTACATTTAACAAAAGGACAACCTGGTTTTGATAAAATTTTAGACAACAAATCATGGTTCCTTAACAGCAAAATGGTTGTTGGTTTCTTAGTAGCTATTCCGTTAACATGGATTTTGTTCGGCATGAAACTTAGAAGCTTGTCATACAAAGAGGATGCTGAAGGTGGTTTAACTTTCTTCAACAAATCTATCCGCTTTGGTGCTGCTTTCGTTTTAGTATTCGGTTTTACTTTATCTATTCTTAGCTGGGTAGTGAACATGAGTGTTGATGCACACTGGTACAGTACCATCTTCTCTTTATACAATTTTGCTACGGGTTGGGTTAGTACCATCGCAATCATTATCTTGTTTGTGTTGTACCTTAAACGCAATGGCTATTTGAACTTAGTTACCGATGAGCATATTCATGACTTAGGTAAATTTATGTTCGCGTTCTCTGTGTTCTGGACTTACCTTTGGTTCGCTCAGTTCATCTTGATCTGGTATGCAAACATCCCTGAAGAAACTGTATACTACTACAAACGTTGGGAATCTCCATTCAAGTTGCATTTCTTCTTGAACTTAATAATGAACTTCTTAATTCCTTTCTTGGTATTAATGACTAGAAACAACAAACGCAATCCAAAGATTTTGACTGTTGTAGCTATCATCATTCTTATCGGTCACTGGAATGACTTATACTTAATGTTAATGCCAGGTGCTATCGACAAACAAGCTGGTGTTGGTTTCCTAGAAGTAGGCATGACTTTAGCCTTTGCAGGTTTGTTCATCTACTGGGTACTTACAGCTTTAAGTAAAAAAGGCTTGGTTCCAATGAACCACCCATACTTGGAAGAAAGCGTACACCACGACGTGGGAGTATAGTCCTCATAATAAATTATTTAAAAAAGCAAACCCTAAAAAGTTTGCTTTTTTCTTTTTATGCTCTACCTTTGTGTTGTTGAAGAAACTAATATCTATAAGCCTGCTCTTGGTATTGCTAATCAGCAACACAGAGTTTCATCAAATGATGAAATTTCCAGTATTAGTTAAGCATTACATTCACCACAAATCTTTAGACCGTTCGCTTTCCTTCGCTGAGTTTATCGAAATACATTACAGCGACAACGCAGAAGGCAATGATCAAACCCACGATAATTTGCCTTTTAAATCGCATGGCTGCAACCATGTGGTATCTTTTGTAATGGTTTGTGATTTTACGTCTTACATGGCTTTTAATGCACCAATGGGGGCAATAGTGCCTGCAAGCTATCAGGAAGTGTTTTATACGTCTAGCACAATTGGCTCTATTTGGCAGCCTCCACAATTCTTCTCATAAGGATCTCGGACCTCTCTGCTTTTGCATAGAGCTTTGTTATTTCTCGCTTTTGCTTTTGATCCTTAGAAATAATGGTTTGACTTCTTAGTCATCATTTAAGTATTTATAAAAAACAAAAAACATGTTTCTAAATTCAATTATTGGATTTTCAATTAAAAATAAATTAATCATTGGACTGTTTACGCTCAGTCTAATTTTATATGGGGTATACGAACTTACCCGATTGCCTATTGATGCCGTTCCAGATATCACCAACAACCAAGTTCAAGTTATAACCATTGCACCTTCATTGGGTGCAACAGATATAGAACGCTTGGTAACTTTTCCTGTAGAACAAGCCAATAGCAATATACCAGGTCTTCACGAAATTAGAAGTTTTTCCCGCTTTGGACTTTCTTTGGTTACCATAGTGTTTGATGAAGGGGTAGATATTTATTGGGCGAGACAACAAGTCTCAGAACGGTTACAATCTGCTAAAGCATTGATTCCACCTGGTGTAGCAAGTCCTGAACTCGGCCCTGTTACCACCGGACTTGGTGAGATTTACCAATACATGGTTCGTCCTAAAAAAGGCTATGAACATAAATACACCAGTGTTGAACTTCGCACCATTCAAGATTGGATTGTGCGCAGACAATTGCTAAGTGTTAAGGGCGTTGCCGATGTGAGTAGTTTTGGTGGCCACTTAAAACAATACGAAATAGCCATTGATCCCGATAAGTTGCAGTCCATGAACATTAGCATTGAAGAGGTATTCAATGCCATACAAAACAACAACGAAAATACAGGCGGCGCTTACATAGAAAAAGGACCAACAGTTTTATACATCCGAACAGAAGGTTTGGTAAACAGCCTATCTGATTTAGGAAATATTCCCGTTAAAGTATTGCAAAATGGTGTCACTTTGTTGTTGCGTGACATAGCGGAGGTTAAATTAGGAACAGCGGTGCGCTATGGTGCCATGCATTATGACACCTTAGGCGAAGTTGCAGGCGCTGTAGTAATGATGCTCAAGGGAGGCAATAGCAGCGAGGTGATAAAGGATGTAAAGGCAAGAGTTGAAATTATTCAAAAGTCATTGCCCGAAGGGGTGGTAATTGAGCCGTTTTTGGATAGAACCAAAATGGTAAACAATGCCATTGGTACGGTTGAAACCAACTTGTTGGAAGGAGCCTTAATTGTAATTTTTGTCTTGGTTCTGTTTTTGGGCAATGTTCGAGCAGGTTTATTGGTGGCCTCGGTTATCCCACTTTCAATGTTGTTCGCTGTTATCATGATGAATACATTTGGAGTAAGTGGCAACCTGATGAGTTTGGGTGCACTCGACTTCGGTTTGATTGTCGATGGTGCCGTGATTATCGTTGAAGCAGTAATGCATGCTCTGACCAACCACAATTCAAGTATCGGTTTCTTGAAACTTGAAAAAAACAAAATGGATGAAACGGTAAAGCATTCTGCCAGTAAAATGATGAACAGTGCCGTTTTTGGTCAAGTCATTATCTTAATTGTTTACCTTCCTATTTTCTCTCTGCAAGGCATAGAAGGTAAAATGTTTAAACCAATGGCTCAAACTGTGGCTTTTGCCTTAATGGGTGCTTTTATACTTTCTTTAACCTATATCCCAATGATGAGCAGTGTGTTTTTGAGCAGAACCATACACACCAAAAAGAATCTGTCAGATAAAATGATGGAAAGGCTTGAAGGCATTTATAGAAATGCCTTGAATAAAATATTGGCATATCCTAAAATAGTCCTATCAACTGTGTTTGCCTTGTTTGCAATTGCAGTATTGGTTTTGATGCAATTGGGTGGTGAATTTATTCCAACCCTTGAGGAAGGCGATTTCGCACTCGAAACCCGTGTCTTGCCAGGAAGTAATCTCAATGTCAGCCTAAAAGCTTCGAAGCAAGCGTCAGCAATATTGATGAATAAGTTTCCGGAGGTTGAAAAAGTAGTTGCAAAAATTGGAAGTGGGGAAGTGCCTACCGATCCAATGCCGATAGATGCACAAGATTTAATGATTATCCTTAAAGATAAAAAGGAATGGACCAGCGCCAAAACATTTAATGAATTGGCAGAGAAAATGGGAGAGGCTTTAAAAGATGTTCCTGGAGTTACATTTGGTTTTCAATATCCCGTTCAAATGCGTTTTAATGAACTTATGACAGGCGCAAGACAAGATGTGGTTTGTAAAATATTTGGAGAAAATCTTGACACCCTAGCACATTATGCTGCAGAGTTGGGTAAAATTGCCAGCGTGGTTGATGGTGCCCAAGACGTTTACGTGGAACCCGTTGCAGGCATCCCACAAATAGTGATCAATTACAAACGCGATTTAATTGCCCGCTATGGTGTGAAAATTAGTGATGTCAATAGAGTTGTAAATACTGCCTTTGCTGGAGGAAGCGCTGGTAAAATTTATGAGGGTGAGAAAAGATTTGATCTGGTTGTTCGTTTAAATAAAAATAAAAGACAAGAATTGGTAGATGTGCAAAATTTATTAATTCCAGTTAGCCCTTCAATCAATATACCCTTGTCGCATCTGGCTGATGTGGAAATTAAAGATGGTCCAAATCAAATTCAAAGGGAAGACGCAAAAAGAAGAATAGTAGTTGGATTTAATGTTAGAGGCCGTGATGTGCAATCTATTGTGGATGACCTACAATCTAGAATAGCAAAGAAAATCAAATTGCCACCTGGGTATTATGTCACATATGGGGGTGCTTTTGAAAACTTAAATGCGGCCAAAAAACGTCTGGGTATTGCCGTTCCAATTGCTTTGTTCTTAATCTTTTTACTCTTGTTTTTTGCCTTTAACTCGGTTAAACAAGCTGCTCTAATTTTTACAGCCATTCCTCTTTCTGCAATTGGAGGAATATTGGCTCTGGCCTTGCGCGGTATGCCATTTAGTATCAGCGCTGGTGTAGGGTTTATTGCCTTGTTTGGTGTGGCTGTGCTTAATGGGATCGTATTGATTGCTGAATTTAAACGCCTAAAATCAGAGGGAATTACCGATTTGCGTGAAATTGTCGTTAAAGGTACTTCGCTGCGTTTACGGCCTGTGCTCATGACAGCTCTTGTCGCTTCTCTGGGTTTTCTTCCTATGGCCTTGAGTAACGGCGCAGGTGCGGAAGTTCAAAGGCCATTAGCAACTGTGGTTATTGGTGGATTGCTCATTGCAACCTTCTTAACTTTATTTGTATTGCCAATTATTTATGGCATTTCTGAACAAGGGTTTAAAATGAAATTCTCTAACACCAAAGTCACTTTAATTTTGTGTCTCTTATTTGTGTCTCAAGCGAGTGCTCAAAATAAAATTGGAATCAAAGCGGCAGTCGATTCAGCGATTGCAAACAATTTGGTTTTGCGCAACGAACGTTTGACCCTCGCATACAATGCCGCCTTGGTGAAAACGGCCAATAATTTGCCCAAGACCAATCTGAATTTTGAAAATGGTCAGATCAATAGCAGCTATATCGACCAACGCTTTGGCCTGTCTCAAAACATTCAATTTCCTCAAGTCTATAAAAGGCAAAAGCAATTGTTGCAAGCCTACCAACAATCCAGTCAATTGCAAGTGAATTTGTCGGAATTGGATTTAAAACGACAAGTATATTCAAACTATTACAGTTTGGTCTATCTACTGGCCAAAGAAAGAGTCTTAATGCAATCAGATTCTATGTATGCGGCATTTTTAACAAGGGCAGAATCAAAATATAGATTGGGTGAAACAGGCAATTTAGAAATATCTGCTGCGGCTTTGCAGAGACAGCAAATCGCCATACAGTTAACCGAAGTTCAACAAGACATAGCCTTTAAAGTTATATCGTTTAAATGGCTTATAAATACAACAAATGACTTCTTGCCTAATACCGAAGAATTGTTGTTGGCTTTGCCTGTTTTAGATTCTAGCTTGTTGGCTAAGCACCCTCAATTGGCTGTATTGCATCAAGAATTGCAAATAAGTCAAACAAAATCAAAACTTGAAAAGTCAAGGTTTTTGCCCGATTTACAACTGTCTTACTCCAATATGAGTATGAAGGGTGTAGGCGCAGACAACCAATTTTACACATCCAATACGCGGTTTCAATCCATGCAAATTGGTGTTGGTATTCCGATTTTTATTGGGGCTCAAAAGGCAGCAGTAAAGGCAGCGGATATTGATAAAGAAATTGCGGCAAATGGTCTGCAGATTGGCCAACAAAATATTGCCCAACAATGGTCTCAAGCGGCAATGAAAGTCTCTAACTACAAGGCCATCGTTGATTTTTACGACAGTATAGGACTTCAAAATTCCAATAATTTGAAAACTTCAGCCAATAGACAATTGGAGGCTGGAGAAATATCATACTCCGATTGGGTGGTTTTGAGCAATCAATCCATAGCTGCGCAAAGCCACTATTTAGAAATGCTTCGCTTGTACAACGAAGCGGTAATAGAATTATTGTACTTAATGGGAAAATAAAAATAAAAATTAATAAGATGTTTAAACATAAAAATATAGGACTTTTGATCTTGCCTTTGATCGCACTTTTTCAATCTTGCGGAAACAAAGCAACTCAGGCCGATAAAAAGGAAAATGAAATTAAAGTGCAAGAAGTTGTGCTTACTGATGCCCAAATGAAAAATGCTAGTATCGGGTTTGATACGGCCAAAATCGTTAAACTTTCTGGTACAATCAAAGTAAATGGTGTCATAGATGTGCCGCCGCAAAATATGGTTTCTGTGAGTCTCCCCTTGGGCGGTTTTTTAGTAAGAACCAAACTCTTGCCAGGTATGCATTTGAATAAAGGGGATGTCATTGCCGTAATGGAAGACCAACAATATATTCAATTGCAACAGGACTATTTGACAGCTAAGGCCAGATTTTCTTTTATTGAGAAAGAATACCAAAGACAGGCAGAATTAAACCAAAGCAAGGCAAGCAGTGATAAGATGTTCGAACAAGCAAAATCGGATTATCAAAGTCAGAAAATTCTTATCAATGCGTTGGCTGAAAAATTGAAATTAATTGGACTTGACCCATCACATTTGAACGAAAACAACATGTCGAAAAGCATAAATGTGTATTCTCCAATCAATGGTTTTGTTAGCAAAGTAAATGTCAATATTGGCCGTTACATTAACCCATCTGATGTTATGTTTGAATTGGTGAATCCCGATGACATACATTTGAATTTGACCATATACGAAAAGGATTTGCAGAGTTTGCATATCGGAAGTAAGGTGAAAGCATTTACCAACAACAATCCTGAAAGACTTTACGATTGTGATGTGATATTAATTGGTCAAGATGTTTCTAAAGAAGGCTTTGTTCAAGTGCACTGTCACTTTCATACCTACAGTAATATCTTGATTCCGGGTATGTATATGAATGCAGAACTTGAGTCAGATTCTAAAATGGCCTTGGCTTTGCCTGAATCAGCGGTTGTTTCTCATGAGGGGGTAGAATTTGTGTTTGTTGAAAAATCCAATAAGCACTTTGAAATGCTTGCGGTTAAAACGTTGTCAAGAAGCAACGGAAAAGTAGAAATTGAGGAAAATGCCCAATTAATAGGGGCTAAAATTGTTGTTAATGGCGCTTACGATTTGCTGATGATGGCGAAAAACACAGCCGAATAATTCAATCTAAATATTTTATATTTGATATATGGAAGCAGTAAGCAAAGGTAGGAGCGTTGTCAATATGCAAAAATCATTGCTTATTGTTTCCGTAGGCTTATTCATAATTAAAATAGCCGCTTGGTACCTCACTGCTTCTGTGGCTATTTTAACCGATGCACTAGAAAGCACCGTCAATGTGGTGGCTGGTATTATTGGGTTGTACAGTATAATATTGTCTGCCAAGCCAAAAGACCAAGAGCATCCTTACGGGCATGGGAAGGTTGAGTTTTTATCCTCCGCATTAGAAGGTTTGCTCATATCAATAGCGGGTTTGGTTATCGTTTATGAGTCCCTAAATAACTTAATACATCCCCATGCTTTGCAAAAATTGGACAGTGGTATGATCTTAATTGCCATTACGGCGGTGGTTAATTTTGCTATGGGACATCTCTGTATTCAAAAGGGCAAAAAGGAGGGCTCACCTATATTAGTCGCCAGCGGTCAGCATTTAAAGTCAGACACCTACTCAACACTCGGGATTTTACTAGGCGTGTTTCTGATTTATATGACAGATTATTTGTGGTTGGACAGTGTAGCGGCTTTGATTATGGCTTTCGTTATCATTTATACAGGATATAAAATTATAAGACGTTCCATCTCAGGTATTATGGATGAGTCGGACACCGCCATCATCAATGAAATTGTTGTTGTTCTTAATGAACATAGACGTTCAGAATGGATAGATGTGCATAATATGCGCGTGATTAATTATGCGGGTTTTTACCACATCGATTGCCATTTAACCGTGCCGTTTTACATCAATGTTAATGAAGCCCATGCTTTGCTTGATGCATTAACAGATATGTTGCGCTTACACTTTAAAGATAGGGTAGAATTCTTTATCCATATAGATGGCTGTGTTACTAAACAATGTTCGCTTTGTTCAGTGCAAAATTGTTCCCAAAGACAACAAGTATTTAACGAGTCAATGGAATGGACATATAGCAATATTATATCCAATTCAAAACATGGTTTGATCTAGTTCTTACTCAAATCATCATTTTGTTTCTCTTTTTCTGCCTTGGCTTTCTTTCGGATATAAAGATCCAAATTGTATATGAATATGCAGGCAACGATCATGCTGCATATAACTACGTAGCCTAAAATGTCGTAATTTTCAAGATAACCCGAAGGTGTTTTAACAACTATAACACCCGCTAAGGCGGAAGCCAATCCCCCTGACATTTGCTGTATAGAAGCATTGATGCTCATAAATGCGCCACGGTTTTCTGGTTTTGGAACGGTCGAAATTAATGCAGAAGAAGATATAATACGTGCCGTGATGCCCATGAACATTATAACGTTTAAAACAATAATTAAATAAAACGGTGTGACACCAAGGTGGGTGTAAATTGAAATAATAAGCATGCTCAAAATTGATCCACCCAAAAACATTTTAAACCTTCCAATGGTATCGCTAAATTTCCCAATCAATGGTCCCATGACAATGGTAAATATTCCAGTAATGCCAAATAATAAAGGCAATTGTTTTATACTTAATCCAAGGTTGTTCGTGCTAAAGGCGCTCCCAAAGGGCATCATCATAAATCCACCTGTCGCCAACAATACCGTGGCAATATAAGCTCTCAAGTGTTCTTTGTTGTTGATTGTGTCTACCAAATGTCTGAATGCATTTTTTTTCTTTTGAATCAGTAAATGCGCATTAATCGGTTTCATAAAAATGGCAATAATTATCCCTAAAGGAATGCCAAAAACCACGATCATCCAAAAGCTTGAATGCCATCCATAAACTTCGGCAAGTTTTAATCCAATTGGAATACCAAGGACTTGGCTGGCTGCGAAGGCCATTTGTAGATAGCCCATAACCCTACCGCGTAATTCTATTTTAAAAATGTCCGTTGCAATAGCAAAACATATAGACCCAATAACTCCGCCAAATATACCCGTTACTATGCGCGCCAATAGCAACATGTTGTAGGTTTCGGCCATGGCGCAACAAACGGTTCCAATAAGAAATCCAGCGTAAAAGAACAAAAGGAACTTTTTACGGTCAAATTTGTCAGCAAAACCTGCAGATAACACACCTGAAATACCCGCGCTAAATGCATAGGCTGAAACTACCAATCCAAATTGTGATGCTTTTATGTCTAACTCTTTTAACAATACAGCGCCTAATGGTGAAAGGACCATAAAATCGAGTATGACGGTGAATTGAAGTATTGCAAGTAGCGCAATTAAAAATTTTTCGTATTTGCTGAAAACAGATTCTGTGTTTTTCTTTTTAAACATAAGGGGAATAAATTGATGTATCTTAGTTTTGTTTTTTGAAGCAGCAAAGGTAGGATTATGAAACTAATTTAAAGAATAGTTAACTCGAAAACAAGGGCTTGGCTGTTGCGGCTGTTTTTAAAAGGCCTTTGCCAACCTGCACTTAATGCAATGTGTTTGGAGATGAAGTAGCAAGGTCCAATAACAGAAACAGAGCTAGCATTGTTGCCATAGATCGCATCAGCTGACAGTTTAAGTTTTTTACTTACCGAATATTCTATGCCACCCATGTAACCAATGTTATTGCCTTCGCCAAGATAGGTTTTGTCTCCAAAGTAAATACCGTTTATCCATTTGATTTTTTTGCTTTTTGTGGAGTAAATGAAGTTAGCATAATTGAAATAAATGAATTGGTCTTCGCGCTGTCTTTGGGTTAAACTAAAACCTGATTGTGTGCCAAGTGTGAATAGAAATCGCTCTGATATTTCGAATGCCTTTTGGAAATTAAACAATAGTTGGGGGTTTAATGGTTGCTCATAATTATTTTGGTTGTTGATGAAGGTCCATTGTCCCGTCTTTTTTTGAACATCAAGTCCGTAAAGGTTGATGCCTATTTCAGATTTTTTTCCTAAACCATACGAAAACGTACTGTTGTTTTGGAATATATCATTAGCATTGATTTGATGCTGGAAAAACAAATGGCCTTTTTCTGTAATATCTCCAGATGGAACATTGAATAAGTTTTGTTGAGCCTCAATGTCCGAGTAAATAAATAAAACAATAAGAAAAATTAAACGCGTTAACCCGAATCCACCTGAAATGAATTTGTATAGAAACATGTAATTAGAAAAAATAAGTTTAGGAAAAAAAACCACAAGTGTCTTAAACGACACTTGTGGGATGGAAATTATTTCTTTTTTCTAGCCGCTGCCTCGTGGCTTGAAACTGCTGAGTGTGCGTCTAAGCCTGTAATGTTTACTTTGCCACCTTCATGCTCATAATCGTGTTTAAAGTGCAAGATGTTTTCCATTACCGTATGGTCGATTAATTTGGTTTTACTCAATTCAATGTTTACTGTAAATCCTGGAGGTATTGCATCTAATTTGCGTTTTATGCCCAAATAGTTTGTAAATACCGCAGCTTCGTTAATCTCAACAAGGTAAGTGTCCTCTGTGAATGAAACTGCAGTAGGTGCTTTGAAAATGGCTTTCAAAGGTTTGCCGTTTACAATATTCACTATAATTTCTGTTAGCATACCCATCGCAATGCCGACCAAAAGGTCGATTGCAAAGGTGAAAATAATGGTCATGATAAACACCAATAATTGTTCTTTTCCTATTTTGAAGGTTTTGATGAACTCTTTCGGATGGGTTAAACGAATGCCAACAGAAATTAGCATGGCTGCCAAAGCAGCATTTGGAATCATTTCAATATAACGTACGGCGAACAAAACGAAAATCAAAATAAATAAGCCATGGAAAAAGTTAGCCCACCTTGTTTTAGCGCCGTTTGTAACATTGGCAGAACTCCTTGCCACTTCTGAAATCATAGGCAATCCACCGAAAATGGCTGCAATTGTATTGCCAATACCAACAGCAATTAAGTCTTTGTTGGCATCAGACTTGCGTCTGTATGGGTCTTGCATGTCTATTGCTTTTACCGTCAATAAAGATTCAAGCGTTCCAACCAAAGCAAACATAACAACAAATTTGATAAACAAGCCAACTTGGGATATACCACTAAAGTCAACATTGTATTTAATGCTTTCAAATAAATTCCCAATATGCACCAATGCATAGGCTGGCTCAGTCTCTTGGAATTTTAGTATAAGTTCCGCCGGTATAGCAAACAATAAGACCATTAAAGGTGCTGGTATCTTTTTAAGTATTGGATGGGTAAGTTTGCTCCAACCCAACATGATCCATAAACTGATAACGCCCACCAAAGTGGCCTTAGGATCTAAAGATTCAATAAAGCTTGGTATTTCTTTTAACAGTTCTAGGGGTTCTTTTCCTCTTGTTAGTGCTGGATTGATATCCATAAATACAGGCAATTGTTTGATGATAATGATTAAGCCAATAGCCGCCAACATGCCATGAACTGCAGACAGGGGGAATACTTCGGTCAATCGCCCCAGTTTTAGGAGGCCAAAAAGAATCTGAATAATGCCGGCAACGACCATCGCACCTAAGGCTAAATGCCAGCCCATTTCACCACCACCAAATTCGGTAACAGCTCCTGCTACGATAACAATCAATCCTGCTGCTGGTCCTTTGATGGTTAAACGAGATCCTGCAAAAAAGCTAACCAATAAACCGCCAATTATAGCAGTTAATAGGCCCATAATAGGAGGGAACTCTGATGCTTTTGCAATACCCAAACTTAAGGGTAAAGCCAATAAGAAAATACTAAATCCAGATAAGGCATCTGTCGCGAAGTTTTCTTTTAATCCGGC
>CANFXY010000053.1 GCA_947451105.1 Bacteroidota bacterium
GATTGAACCAAGTACCCTCTGATTATGAGTCAGATGCTCTAACCAAATGAGCTAAGGGCCCTTACGGGAGTGCAAAGGTAACTAATTTGATTAATTTATCAAATGCTTGAATTAATTTATTCTAACAAATAAACTCAATCACCCTCTCCTCCGCCAAATAAATCTATTCCCAATACGCGTTCTAGAAGTCCTTGGGACTTTAATACGCCATCTATATACTTCTCTTTGCGATCGTAACTACCATCTGTCTTGTAGTATTTCCAAGTTCCTTGTTTTTGACCATTGCGGTACTTGCCTCTAATTCTAATAACACCATTCTCGTAATACTCGACATACACTCCATCCATGACGGTTCCCTCCATCTCCACAGAAACACGTGGATTTCCATTTTCATAATATGAGGTATTCATATTGCCTTGGAAGTTTTGTATTAAAAACAAATCCATGCTGCTTAAAGTATCCGTTTCGTTATCACTAGAATCAACTACAGCAACAGGCGCAACCCAAGGCAAAAATTGAGTTCCCATAACTGTGCGCATTCTGTCACCATCGCCACTTAAACTCAATCCAACATGCTCAAAACACCTCACATAAGCTTGATTCTTTTGGGTACTTTTCCAACTTTCAGGATTCAATAAGCCTTTGAAATTTGCAAAGTGATGGTTTGGACTAATATAGGCCATTACACTAGTTTGGTTAGCAAATCGAGATCTAAAATCTCGGTACTCAGTCTTGTTTGACAATGTTTTTTGAGCGATGAAGTCATCAATAGTCAACAACAAGGTTTTAGGATCATCACTTAAAACCACATAATCACCTAATACCGTATAATATGGCTTTTCAATTTTAGAAAACAGCTTGCCTAAAAAGGCTTTAAACAAACCTTTTACCTCTAGGTATTTAATTTCATATCCATTGTACACCACGTCATTGAAACGAATTGGGGTGCGTTTGCGGATTTGCTTTTCAATCATGGCCAAATTCTCTTTGGCCGAATTAATATTCGATGCCTTAATAGCCATAACGTTCCTCACCTTATTGCCAATTAAAACATCAGTCTCATACTGTGCAATCGCAATTTCTGTACCTATCCAATCAAATAAATTTTTCTGAATATTTATATTCAAAAGACGCTCAAGTTTCTTCAGCGCAGCTTGCTGATCTTGATACTCTTTACCATGGGTAATTAAAGTCTTTTCTAAATTGCCATAGAATGTATTAAAATCGCTAAAACCTAAACTGACAAAAAAGGATGTTTTCTCAGAGAAAACCTTTTCGGCATCGGTGCTTGATTTGCCGGAAATTGCCAGGGCTTGCAAATAAGAACTCATGCTGTCATTTACAATGCTATAGCCATCAGCCAACAACAAATCATCTTCCAATTTAACATCCAATCCTGTATAAAACATGCTCGAGAACAATGATTTCACATCCGCTACATCGTCCATATAAACCCCTAAGTATTGGTGAAATGTGCTATAGTTAATAAACAAGCGACACATGCCATCCGCTGAAGTCAATTGATTTACTTCGGTAAATCTTGGATCCAATCCTGTTTGAGTACTAGGATTCAAACTTGCATCAATCACGCGGTCTATTAGTTGCTTGCTGTATGAGCACACCAAATAATTACTTACAAAAGCAATAGACAATACATCTCTGCTTTTAGGGTCTAAAAATTCATTGACTTCGATATTGTTATAATTCCTAACGGTATGGGTATAATCAAATTGCTTGATAATACTTGTTAAAGAAGCTTTTAAAACACCCGATTTAGAGGCTTCTTTCA
Organism: Bacteroidota bacterium; assembly: GCA_947451105.1. Taxonomy (GTDB): domain Bacteria; phylum Bacteroidota; class Bacteroidia; order NS11-12g; family UBA955; genus JABMMZ01. The sequence goes on from CANFXY010000053.1 coordinate 1,790, forward strand.
TATCTGCATAATAAACAAAATCATAATCCTTGGCCTTGGTCATGTGGGCAGAAATAAGCAAATGTTTTTGACCCAATAAAGCAAATACCTGTTGATTGGATTTAATAACATCGTCCATCATATCAGCACTTTGTGTCAACTCTGCAAATGCAGGAAAGGTTTTAATTCCTTGCCATAAATTGCTAGCACTAAATGTTTGCCAATTGTTAATTGGATCTTGTGTTTCAACAACCATTACAGCGTCGTTGGGAACTAAGTAATATCCGTCTACAAACTTATTGGGTGACCATTTTAGCCATAAAAAATATCCGCCAATTATCGCGGCTATAACCAATAAAACAATAAGAAATTTTTTCATTATTTCGCTTTTAATATTTGTAATTCATCCCAAACAAATGCAAACAATTCGCCTACATACTCAGCAGAAAAATCAAACTTAATTTGACCTGCTTCAAACAATTCTGGAATTGTTTTGGTGTAACCCAAACTCAACATTTTTTTGTAGCCTTCAAGCCCTTTTTTCTTATCCAAAAGCACGTTTCTCCAAATAGCAATTGCGCCAAGTTGTGCAAAGCCATATTCTATGTAATAGAAAGGAACTTCATAAACATGCAATTGCTTTTGCCAACTGTTGGCCAAGAAATTTTTATACATACTCATATCGCAAACACCTGCATCAAATTTTCCTGCAATTTCTATCCATGCGGCTGTTCTCTCTTCAAGTGTATGTGTTGGGTTTGTATATATCCAATGCTGGAAGGCATCGATCGTAGCAATCCAAGGCAAAGTTGCTATTACACCCTCCAATTGTTCAATTTTTGCACGTTTCAATTCGTCTGCATTTTCAAAAAACACATCCCAAGCTTCCATGCTAATTAATTCCATAGACATACTAGCAACTTCCGCAACCTCCATTGGAACATTTTTAAATGCATTTAAATCTAGATCTTCGCTTAAAAATGAATGCATGGCATGTCCACCCTCATGGACCATTGTTTCAACATCACGCAAGCTTCCTGCAGCATTCATGAAAATAAAAGGGATACCACTTTCAGCCAGAGGATAATTATATCCTCCTGGCGCCTTGCCCAAACGGCTGTCCAAATCTAGAAAACCTTTATCCGCCATTACACGTAAATTGTCAGCAAAACTTGGGTCTATGCGCTCAAAACATTTAATCGACTTTTCCAATAAATCTTTACCATCTGTAAAAGGATGAAGTGGTTCTCTATTGAGTGGATCTACTGCCAAATCATAGGGCATCAAATCCGAATATCCTAAGCTATCCTTTCGTTCTAATTCAATCTTTCTACAAAGTGGAACAACGACATTTTCTATGGCTTGATGAAAACTAAAACAGTCATTTACGGAATAATCAAAACGACCCAAAGCCCTATGCATAAAGTCTCTGTAGTTTTCAAAACCGCTATTTGAGGCAACTGTATGTCTTAATTTAACCAATGAATTAAACAGCTCATCCAACTCAATCTTGTTTTCTAAACGGCGTTTGTTAATGGTTTCATAGGCCATTTTCCTTACACCCCTATCGGTAGATTTTAAATGATTTGAGGCTTGTTGCAATGTCAAAGTTTCACCATTTATTTCCACTGACATTCCGCCCGTAATTGTCCCATATTTCTGAGACAGAGTCTGCATTTCTGCATTTAATGGAATGTTTGCTTCTCTAAATAATTCAATTGCATTCTTGATAGATCTAAAATAAATAAAATATGCTTGGTCTTTTGATAAATCATTGACAAAAGTTGATGCAGCAATTTTCTGATTTAATTGATCCTCAAACGGCGCAATATTGGGTTGTATCTCTGTAACAAAATTAATGTAAGATTCTTCAAGACCTTTGTTTTCAGTATCGCAAGTCATTTTTATATACCGCCAAGCTAGGTCTTCACTAACAACACTTTCAAGTTCACTTAAGTCTTTTAAGAAAGCTTGAAATTCTTCAAGAGTAGAAATGTTTCTATCTAGGCAATTTTGAAAATATGGTTGTAATAATTCCCAAGTCGTAACTTTAAAGTCAGCGGAAATAAAGCGTCTTTTTGATGTCATATAATTTAAAGCTTGATAATCAATTAAAATCACTTTAAATGTTAAACAAGCACTTCAAACATATAACAAATTGAAGACTCAAGAAATTAAAATGTTTTCACATAATGAACTACAATCCAATAGAATTGGACACATTGAAACGCTTATTAATTGCATTTATATATCTCAATAGACATCAATGCACTCCATCATCAACAACACACCAGAATCAAAGCTCACTTCGACTATGCCTGTGGCTAATACTTTATTGCTGCTGCTTGTCCGGTAAGGATATTCAAGTGTTTCATTATTTAAATTCCATACCAAATTACTGGTTTTTAAATTTTCTACCTTGTTTAACGGTATTAATGAAACATTGCTGTGTTCTGAAAAATGCTTTTTGAAACCAGTGCTTATTGGATAAATCTTTGAATAATTATCAAGCATTACCAAGTTAATTTGATCTTTATACCTTGCCAAAGCCGCTATGTTATTTATATAATGGTCGCTTCTCTTCCCTGTTGCCCAAATGATATTAACTGCTGCAAATTTCTTTGAAATTAAAAACTCCAAACCTTTTTCAAGATCCGTTTTTTCTTGATCAGGTACATAAACCACTTCCGTATTTGGCTGAACCATATGGCTAATTTCATCTCGATTATAGACATCAAAATCGCCTAATATGGCATCAAATTTTATTCCTAAATGTATAACCCTTTCCAATGCACCATCAAGCACAACAACATAAGGACTCCATTCCAACAATTGGTCCAATAGTTCTCTGCTACACGCCTCCCCATTTGCAATTAACAAGGCTGGCTCTTGACCCTCACGAACTATGTGGTGTGAAGACATTTACTGAGAAATAGCAATTGATCTAGTAATTATCCCTTCTGGCGTTCTGCATATTAATATATAAGACCCACTAGACAAACTTGAGGTGTTGATTTGAATTAAATTACCTTCAAAATTATCACTTAGAATACGAGAGCCCCTTGCATCAATTAACTCATATGAGCCTGTAATTGAAGATTCAAATTCAACACTAATTTGTTTGGATGCAGGAACAGGATAAATTTTGACAGATGCAGAGAATTGCTCAGCAATAGAACTAATTCCGGCATTGTTAATTTGCCCTTTGAACACGCCCCTACCATGTGTGAAGAAATAAATATCTTTTTTGTTTTTATGGATTTTGATGTTGCTGATAACCGTTGATGGTATGCGTGTATCTTTAATCCAAGTGACGCCGCCATCTTCTGTGACATATAAGCCATAATCGGTACCCGCAAAAATAACATTAGAAGGATTGAATGGATCACATTCAACCCAATTGACAGGCAAGCCTTTTGGCAAGTTGCCACTGATGTTTTTGAATATCGGTTTTGCACTGAATAAATCACTTGCCAAGTATACGCGACCAGAGTCTGAGACATTATTGAGAGCCAAAAATACCTTGTCTCTAGCGCCGGGATAAACTGTTATTCCACCAATAAATGACGACCTCAAAATCGAAGGCATAATTAGTCTTAAATCTTTGACATTGGGAGTCGTATTTAATATCGAATCTATTGCCATGAAGGCAGCACTACCTCCAGAAAAAATTGAAGGATTGGCATCGTTTGAAGAAGCCGCAGAGAAAAATCTACCTACCTTTATACTGCCTGCAAGGGTAAAAGAGCTGCCTGCATTTTTAGAAAAATACAAATTCGTACTGGAAGGATATACCACATAATTTCCTTGTATTGAATTTACGTGGTAAGGATGTATGAACCATTTTGTATCAGTGGTTGGGATGTTGTTACTTATGGTCACACCATTTTTGTATACTGCACCATTCTGGGTAGCATAATACTTAATATTGGCATCGTTTGCATGGTAAAAAGAATACCCACCGTCACCGCCATAAACGTTTGAGAATGTTTTATTGGAGTTGATACTTTGTTTGGTCCCATTGTCTTGAGCACCTGCAAAAATAGCATTGCTGTGCGGAGACACATCTCCATGGTAAAATTGGGTAATGTTTATTCCATTATTAAGGCTTGTGAATGAATTTGGATTTGACCAATCGTAAACACACAAACCACCATCACTACCCAAATACATGTTATTGCCCCTGAACACAGCCATATGGTTATCTGAATGCATTTCTGTGCCAGGATTCCATGAGACACCACCATCTTTACTATACCCAACATCAACCCCACTAATAAAAATAGAATTTGAGTCATTGTCTTTTACAGCCATGCCCATAGCATACCATGTAAAACCAAAGTTAACAGTACCATTTGGATTGCCTTTCTCAACAAATGTCTTACCACCATCACTTGATTTATAAAAAGCCTTCAAAACACCATTATAAGAATTATCAGGTCCTGAAATTGCTGCATAAACAACATTCGGAAAGTTCTTACAATATGCCAGTTCCGCCCTTGCTGATGAAGCAGAATTTATTGACGCAACTTTTGAAAAAGTATTAATTGCTCCTGTAGCAGAACGGTATGCACCTGAACCTTTAATGGTAAATAAAACTGCCCCATCTGGCAAAACCTCTAAATCATTTATTTGTGTTCCAGTGTTGTATACTCGGCTAAAAGTCAAACCGGCATCAATGCTTCTCCATAATCCTGCTGTGTGCGTTGCAACATAAAGGGTATTTGTGTCTTTTGGCGAGCATTTAACCGACCAACAAAAAGAAAAATTTGTGTTATTGGTAGCCGCCAATTGGGTAAATGAATTTCCTCCATCAACAGATTTAAAAACTCCTGCCCCTGTTAAATCTGCACTATTTCCAGAGGCTTCTCCTGTACAATAATAAATTACAGCGGGGGTCAATAGATTTTGGTCCATATAAGTAATACTAGGAGAAACAGCCTGATCATTTATTGGCCTCCAACTTGACCCTTTATTGTCTGATACAAAAATACCCCCAGAGGCACCCCCAATAATTATTCTGTTGTCATTGGCCTTATCTATTACAATTGCTCTTATTCGGCCCCCGACATTATTTGGACCCAGCTCCACAACATTTAACAAAGCATTAGAAACCGCACGTTTATTAGAAATTTGATTCCAATTGTATTGACGCATATCTGGAAGGACATTACCGCCATTGGTTTTGATATACAACCACTGTTGATAGTAACCTGGTAATGCAGGTGCTTTTTTTACATGGGTGCCACATGAACCTAATAAAAACAAAAAAACAGCCGCTAATGAATAACTATATTTTAACATGAATTGGCAAATATAAAGAATAGTATCAAGAACAAATTAGGATTAGTGGATCAAAACCATTGTATCAATTAAATTTATATAACTTTGCATGATTGGTTTTGTTAACTAATAACAATAAAAAACAATGGACAATAAAAAATTAGAAATCGCGACTTTAGCTGCAGGATGCTTTTGGTGCCTAGAAGCAGTGCTATTAAGATTAAAAGGAGTTAAAAAAGTGGTAAGCGGATATACTGCAGGTAAAATCAAAAACCCAACGTATAGAGAAGTGTGCAGTGGATTAACAGGACACGCCGAAGCGGTTGAAGTATATTACGACTCAGAAATTATCAGCTATGAACTATTGCTAAAAGTATTTTTTAGCATGCACAATCCCACCACACTGAACAGACAGGGAGGCGATATAGGCACACAATACCGTTCCGCAATTTATTACCATAATTCAGAGCAAAAAGAAACCGCTGAAAAGTATGTTTTAGAATTAGAAAATGAAAAGGTTTTTGAAGATAAAATTGTCACAGAAATCAGTCCCGCGGAAACATTTTATCCAGCCGAAGATTACCACCAGGACTATTATAACTTAAACAGAGAAAGCAACAGTTATTGCACGGTGGTTATTGACCCTAAAGTCAATAAAATCAGAAAATCATATGCGCACCTACTAAAATAATTTAGTTTTTTGCACGCATGTTGTTCATGTTTTTCATCATCTTCTTCATATCATTAAATTGAGTTAGAAGCTTGTTTAGGTCTTGTATAGACTTACCACTTCCTCTTGCAATTCTGTTTTTACGAGAAGCATTTAATATATCTGGATTTTGACGCTCAGATGGCGTCATTGACTGAATTAGGCATTCTATGCCTTTAAAGGCATTTTCATCAATATCTAAATCTTTAATTTTATTACCTACCCCTGGTATCATTGCCATCAAATCTTTGATATTACCCATCTTTTTAATCTGTTGAAGTTGTTGTAAGAAATCGTCAAAATCGAAATTATTTTTACTTATTTTCTTATTTAACTTCTTGGCTTCTTCCTCATCATATACGGACTGGGCTCTTTCTACCAAACTAACAACGTCACCCATACCCAATATTCTGCCAGCCATACGGTCTGGATAGAAAACATCCAAGGCATCTAATTTTTCTCCATTGCTGACAAATTTAATTGGTTTGTTAACTACAGATTTAATAGACAAAGCAGCACCACCGCGGGTATCGCCATCCATTTTACTCAAAACCACGCCATCAAAATCTAAACGGTCGTTGAAATTCTTTGCTGTGTTAACTGCGTCTTGACCGGTCATTGCATCCACAACAAACAAAATCTCTGAGGGATTTAAAGCCTGTTTGATGTTGAAGATTTCTTGCATCATATCTTCATCAATACTCAAACGACCCGCCGTATCGACAATAACGACATTGTTGTTGTGTTCTTTTGCGTATGCTATAGCATTTTTTGCAATTTCTACTGGATTTTTATTTTCAAGCTCTGTGTATACATCTGTGTTAATAGATGCACCCAAAACCTTTAATTGCTCGATTGCTGCAGGTCTATAAACGTCACAAGCAACCAACAATGGATTTCGCCCTTTTGAACGAATGTATTTAGCCAATTTACCTGAAAATGTTGTTTTACCCGAACCTTGCAGTCCCGCGATTAAAATAATAGCAGGGCTACCAGTAATAACAATATCCTTATGTTCACCACCTAGTAATTGGGTAAGTTCATCATTTACTATTTTGGTATAAAGTTGTCCTGGAGAAACACTGGTCAATACATTTTGACCTATGGCTTTTGTTTTTACAAGATCTGTAAATTCTTTGGCAATTTTAAAATGAACATCGGCATCTACTAAAGCGCGTCTAATCTCTTTTGTTGTTTCCGCTACATTTATCTCAGATATTCTACCTTGGCCTTTTAGATTCTTAATGGCCTTCTCAATCTTTAAACTTAAATTTTCGAACATTTTTTATAAAACTCCCTTTGTTTAGGATGCAAAAATACAATGAAAACAAGCTTATCCCAAATAGAATGTGGAAGCTTATCGCAATAAGACAAAAACGCCCTCTAAATTAAAGGCTGTAACCCCATCGAGAGACAACGCTCGGACTTTATACACGAAGTGACCTTCTTGACATAACTCACCTTTGTAGGTTCCATCCCAACCAACATTCAAGTCATTGGTTTCAAATACTTGTTCACCCCAACGGTTATATATTTCAAATTTATAATCCAAAATTGGGTTGCCAGTTTGATTAAAAATTAAAATAGCCTTAGGTATGAAAACTTCGTTTTTGCCATCCTTATTTGGTGTAAATGCGTTAGGAACAAATACCTTGGCATCAGAAATTAAGCACAACATATTTGAGAAACTTTCAACAAATTGGTTGGTGTCTTTTATTGCCTGTATTTTGAAACAAATAGAATCGTCTAATTTGGTATCCGCAAAATCAAAAGAATAATTACCAGTATTATTTCCAATACTACCGATTAATGTAAAGGTATTATTATCTCTCAGTAAAACATTGTATTTCTTAACGCCGCTATACCATTTATTGTATTCAGACCATTGCAATTTTGCAACATACCCTTCACTTTTCCCTTTTAAAAGTATAGTTGTATTTTCAGTTCCTTCAGGTGATTCAGCTCCACAATGATCAACCGCACGAATTTTATAGGTGTAAGACAACTTATCTGTCTCTAAAAAAGGATCTCTATCAATAAACCCATTTGTATCAGGTAGAGCATAATATTCAATCCCAGATGAACCAGCAAACTCTTTTGAAACCACATAATGATCAACATCCTTTATGAAATTGTATTTATCCCAATGGGTATAGGTCAGATTACCCGGCAAGACAGTTGTTCTAATACTATATACAACTTGCGTCGGTGGAATATACTTCGGCATTTTACAAACAATATTACTCTTCGAAGTCCATTTGCCATTTTTCTGAACCGCTTCAACATAATAGCAATAAGTATTTGTGCAAAGCTTCTTGTCTTTATAATTTAAATTGCTGTTAGATGTAGAATCATACAATGTAAAAGGCCCATTATTAACCTTCCTGTAAATCCTGTATTTTGAGACATTACCTGCTCCCCAACCCTCGTATGGCAGCCAGTTTAATTCCAACACATTGGTTGAATCATTATTGATTTCTAAATATATCGTACAATGGGGGAAGGTAACTTCCCCTAAATTTTTACAGATATCTTTAGTTTTGATTACATAACAATATCTCGTGGTGTTAACATTGATGCCTGAAGTTTGTAAAACTTTGTAAGTTGTATCATTCAAATTGCTTGAGTTATACAGCAAGGTATAATTGTTAGAATTATCGTTAAATAAATTATATGAATCAAAGTTCTTAAAGTTACTTTTACTCCAATTAACGTCAATGTCTTTACTATTTGAAACACTAACAAAATTCATAGGATTTGACTTGGGGCCTATGGTGTCATAGACAAAGATAAATTGATCAAATGTGTCTGTGCAATTATTTTTATCTGTAACCAGAAGCACAACTTGACTTAATGCAATTTTTTTAAAATTATAAGATGGATTTTGGTTGGTGGAAGTATCTCGAATAGTATAAGGATCCCCAAAATCCCATAGCCAAGATTTAATATCTGAATTCGAAGGTAAATTACTGCCGTTAAATTGAATTTTATTGTTATAGCATATCGTATCTGTACTCACAGTGAATCTTGCATCAGGCCTAGGATATGATTTAATAAAAGCGAGATTATTTACAGTGTCTTGACATCCATTGGTCGAAGTCGTAATTAAAACAGGGTTATAATCACCCGCAGGATAGCTATGTTTTGGACCAAAAGTAGCATTGTCAATAGTTCCATTGCCATCAAAATCCCATTTAAAGGAAACGCCACCTAACGAATTATTTCTAAACGTCACATCTAAACTTGAACAACCCGTATCTCTATTAACAGTAAACTTAGACTCTGGCGATCTTAGAACAAGAATCGTATCATTGGTAAATTGAACAAAACAACCAAAAGAATCAATTACTGACAAGACAGGTCTGTACATTTGGGTAGGCAATGACCGGTCGTAAATATTATAATCGTGTGTATTAAAGTTAATCGAATCTAATGAGGTTCCATCACCATACTCTAAGAAAAACCGGTTGTAATATTTACTTTGGTTGTTAAATTTAACCCTCAATGTCTCACAACCTGTATTATTCGTTAGGTAAAAACTTGGAATTGGTCCAATGACTTTAATGAAACTTTTCTTTTCTATAGTATCATTACAACCATAGGCATTGATCATTAATTTTACGTCAACTCCTCCCGGCCCTGTATTTTTCTTAAACAAATAAGCAAATGAACTAACATTATTTACAATCGAATCCTGACCAATATACCATTTGTAACTTCTAATAAAAGGATTAACTTTTGCATTTACTCGGGCTATAATTGGCGCACAATAGTTAAGTGTATCATTGCTGGTAAAAGAGGCTCTAATATTATTTACATATAGAAGACGCAAAGTTGTGTCGGTGCAATTTCCACTGCCATATACAACCAAGCCAACATTAAAAACACCTTCATTTTTAAACACTATTTTTGCATTTTTAGAGGTGTCTGATGGTAAAAACTTAGCTCCACTTCCGGAATCCTTCATGAACCACTTGTATTTTATGGCATCTTTATCCGAACTGTTGCTAAGATTCAAAACTTTATCTACGCAAGCATAGTCTCCAGGTCTAAAATCAGCAATGACGCCTGATGTCAAAGTTGACGTATACATCGAGTCATTACATCCTGATGCATGTGAATATTTAAATTTAAAATAAAAATAACCAGACTTTTTGACAAATGCTTGGCTCGGATTAATATTAGGCTGGCGAATTGCAACCCTCGCTGTGTCATAACGATGCGACCAACTATAACTTAATGGGTCAATATTGTTGTTCTTAAAATTATAATTGTTGCTAAATTTAGCAATTAAATTGCAAGTATAGGGATTGCAAACCTTAACTGGGTCAGTTCTTACATCTACACGAATACCGCTTACTCTAACTTTTACTTTTAACTTAAAGGTGTCAAAACAAGTGCCAATACTCGAAAATCTGGTGTAAGCAACATTATATTTACCTGGCCATAGAGAAGCATTAATTGAATCACCTTTAAGTACATATCTTATAGAACTGCTATCAGTATGCTGAAATATCCAATAATGATTATAATATGTATAGTAATTAGAGTCAGTGTATGATACTTTTATCTTAATTGAATTTCCATAACAAACACTAGAGTCATATACAGTAAACTTCGGAAGTGGTTTAGATATTTCAATTTTTTTGATATATGTAATTGAGTCTTTACAGCCTAAATTATTAAAAATCAAAAGCTTTACCGAATATTTGCCTGTATCAGGATAAATAATTTTTGGATACATTATAGTATCTCTGCGCAATACGGAATTATTTAAATTATAAAAAGTCCATCTAATTCTATTTAAAGCTTTGCTTGTTCCAAGTGGCGTTTCGTTATTAAAAGAAACGGATTCCGAAGGACATGCAGGTTGCGGAGACCAGGTAAATTTGGGGATAATTTTTTTAATGGAAATTGCACTTTTAACCAACAAAGTATCTGCACAAAAATTCGATCCTGTAACAATTTGTCTTACAGAATAAGTGCCATAAGCATTACAGGCAAAATTAATTGGCGACGAATTACCGGATTGTATACTTGTGTTTGGAAAAGAATCTTTATACAAATCCCACTTCAACGTTTTAGAAAATCCTGAATTTATAATTGATGAATCAAACACTCTAATACTATCTGGCCTCAAACAACTATAATTAAATGGAATTTTAAAATTTGCAACAGGGCCATTTATTTGCACCGTGTTGTTGTATAACTTCTCGGAGACACAACCATTATAACTGTCAGAAATATAGATTGAATACGTGCCTATTTTCGAAAACTTATATTTGTAATTTGTTGGGCTTACCTTTGTTTCAGTGAAAAACTGAGGACTTACTGAAATAAGCGGATCACTGCTTCTTATGCCAATCAAATCTACTTTTAACCGCTCGTTTGCGCACAAAATACTTTTAGAAAAATTGGCACTTATAACCGCACTGTCCGCAAATGTTAAAAACTGTTTTTCAATTTTAGAATAAACACAACCGCGTTTGGTTGTTATGGTTAATTGAACATCAAAGGTATCTTTCGTGTTATATAAAATGTTACTGGGCTCATACAAATTAGATGTGCTGGGTATTGCCCCGGGCAATGACCAATTCCAAGATGAAATTTTTTGCCCTAAAGTATCTGTCTTATTGTAAAATTTTAGTTTCTTTGGAGTACAACCAGAAAACAGATTGGCATCAAAATCAACTGAGATTGAATCGGCAACATAGGCAGCGCTGTCAAAACTTTTCCTTCCTTCGCAACCAAAGCTGTCTTTCATGAACATGGTGAAGCTCTTATATCCATATGGTTTACTAAAACTTGCCTTTAAATTTTTAGGGCCATTTTGATATAAAGTGTTATCAACCAACCAATCTCTTTGAACCGTTTTATTTGTTATATCCGTTAAGACGAAACTGTCATTGTATTTACATAAAACATTGCGGCTAATGGTATATTTCGGTATTGGAATTGGTTTGGCTTGAACTATATTTTTGTTGTCAAACACACAGGTACTGCCATCCAAATAAGTCAGTTTAACTCTAACATTAAAATTACCTGCTGTAGAATATAATTTTGTGTAGGTACTATCTGAAGAAACATACCCTGAGCCCATATCCCATTCAAATGTGGTACCTGCAGGGAACTTATGAACTTTAAACTTTACAATCTTAGGCACACAAACCACCGTATCGTCAGAAGTAAGATACGCAGTTCCACATTGCGCATTCAACCCATTCACAAAACCTATGAATAACAATATAGTAAGGGCAATCTTGCTGTGTTTCATATCACCTTTAATGTGCAAAAATACGATAAATTATTACAAGTTCTCAAAATAATACTACTTTTGCACACAATACAAACGTTTAAGTTATATATGAATAGACAATATTATTTGATTTTGGTTGCTTCGTTGACCCTAATTTTTTCTTGCAACAGTAAAAATACTATAACTGACAACTGGAAAGAAGTATATAAAAATGCCTATACCAATCATGATTTCAATACAGCTGTAGTTGCACTTAATCAATTAATTATTTCAGATTCAGCCAATAGACCGCAGTATTATGATTCCTTAGCTTTCTATTACATTAAAAAACAAAGAAACTACACCGCAGGAAAGGCTATTGTAGAAAAAGGCTTAAAATTGAGTCCAAACAATTACAACTTTATAGAATTCAAAAGTATTTTTCTGAGCGCAGACAATAAGATTGAAGAATCAAGAAACTTACTTCAAAAAGCGTATAAACTATCAGGGTTGAAAAAACACTTGTACATGTATGCAACAACCTTTGCTAGCGATAAAAATGTTGAGGAATACACAAGAATAGTAAACGGATTTTTATACGACCCAGCAACAAAACCAGAAATGGTTGAAGTTTCAATTGATGATGCTTCTTCTCAAATGATTGAAATCAAGGCGCTTTGCTATATGGATAAGGCAAAAATATCCAAAAACCCTATACAAATTATATCGTATATAGATTCTGCGTTATTAATAGAGCCAAACTATCAAGAGGCGCTTTATTTCAAAGAAAAACTAAGGAACCCAGGCAACTAATTTTCTACATTCTTGGTTTCCAAGAAACCTCAGGAATATTCCTTAAGAATCCGACATAACGACCGAAAACAAATAAGTAGTCAGAAAGTCTATTGATGTATTTTAATATTTCAGGTTCTACGTGTTGCAATTCATCCAGTTGAACAATTTGTCTCTCTGCTCTTCTACACACACAACGGGCAACATGGCATTGGGCTATTTCTATACTGCCTGCAGGCAATACAAAAGACCTTAACGCAGGCAATGCTTCATTCATCTTATCAATACTTGATTCTAGTAAGAATATATCTGAGTCAATCAAATCAGGCAATATCATTTTACTTCCTGGCGCTTGAGCCAAAAGACTTCCTATCGTGAAAAGTCTATCTTGTATTTCAGGTAAAACGTGTGCATTTACATCATCTGACACAAATGACCTTAATATTCCAATGTGCGAGTTCAATTCATCAATTGTGCCATACGCTTCAATTCTGATGTGGTGTTTAGAAACTCTATCACCACCAATCAGTGATGTTTGACCTTTATCTCCTTTTTTAGTATAAATTTTCATTTGTATTCAGTTCTAAACAAGTAAGCTTGAATTTTGTTCGAATTTATTATTTATTTGATCCGATTCTACAATTCCATCCCTTAACCTTACAATTCTTTTGGCATTTAATGCAATGTCCTCTTCGTGGGTTACTAATATTATCGTATTCCCCTTATGGTGAATTTCTCTGAACAATTCCATTATTTCAAGGGATGTCTTTGTATCTAAATTTCCAGTTGGCTCATCGGCCAATAAAATACTTGGATTGTTTACCAATCCCCTAGCCACTGCGACACGTTGACGCTGTCCTCCAGAAAGTTCATTGGGTTTATGCAGCATTCTGTCTTTTAACCCAACTTGAATCAAAACCTCTTCTGCTTTTTCAAGGCGGTCTTTCTTGTTCCAACCTGCATATACCAATGGTAAAGCAACATTTTCCAAAGCGGACATTCTTGGCAATAAATTAAATGTCTGAAAAACAAAGCCAATTTCTTTATTTCGGACCTCTGCCAAATGGTTTTCGCTCATGCTGCTGACATCAATTCCATTTAAGACATATTGACCAGCCGTAAATGAATCTAAACAACCTAGAATATTCATCAAGGTTGATTTACCAGAACCTGAGGGACCCATTAAGGCCACATATTCACCTCTGTAGATATCCAGGTCAACATTTCGAAGTGCAAATACAGACTCTTGACCAACCTTGTATACTTTCTGAATACCATTGATGTCAATTAACTTTTCCATAAGCTATTTATTTTGCTCAATTACCTTTGGAACTCTGAAATAATCTGAATCCTTCTTAGGTGCATTACTTAGCAATTGCTCACGGGAAAAATTTTGTTCAACAAGGTCTTCGCGAACATTGTTTTCTGAATCTGTCATATAAATGAGCGGTTCAATACCTTGCGTATCTACCTCATTTAATTTTTCACATAAAACTAATATATTCTCAAGATCAGTCTTGATTTTTGCTTGCTCATCTGAATTAAACTCTAGTCTAGACAAATGCGCTAATTGATCTATTTTCTCATTGGTTATTTTCATGTATGACGTGGTTTTTTATTAAATCGGTTCTAATTAGGTTGTAAATTTCATCTTTAAGTTTATTGGCATCATCTATATTTAGATTATCCGTCTCAATTGCACGATGAATTTTAAATTTTATCACAGATGGATAATATTCTGTCTTCTCATCAGGCAACACTTTGTAGTTGTTGTAAAACGTTACTGGCACAATGGGCAATTTGGTCTCAATCGCCATTTTGAAAGCCCCATTTTTAAACTCTTTTAATTCAGGGGTCTTATTCCAAATAGTTCCTTCAGGAAAAATCAAAATACTGTATCCGGCATCAAGCTTTTCTTTGGCTTGATGAAATGCTTTATGAGCGTCCTTCATAGATTCTCTTTTGACTGCAATATCTACCGTCCTAAAAAAAATCCCAAACAAAGGTATATTGGCCAATTCTCTTTTGCCTACAAATGACATTTTAGTTGGTGCAAATAAACCAAGGACAACAATATCTAAATAAGAAGTGTGGTTGGCAACAAAAATACATTTTTGAGGAAATGTCTTTTGAAGTCTTGTTATTTTAGGAAATGAAAAAGTAAGCAACACGGCTGTCCATGCCCAAACTCTGCGCAATCGATTGGCTAAAGGATACCAATTAGGCCGGCTTAGGAGAACAAAAAACAGCGGGTATAATACAAGAAAAGTCCCTGCAAAAACAATTGCAAACCAGACAAAACCTATTTTACCTAAAATTTTCCTCAATCTCTTTTGGTTTTTGCTCTTAAAATAAATGCAATAATTGCACTTAAAAACAATCCTCTTGCTGCGCCTAAATACAACTGATACTTAAATTGTCCCGCAACAGAGTATGAATCCTTCACGGCATCAATATTATCTAAACGGTCTTTTGCTGATAATTTGGCAAAGAAATTTGTCTTGACCAATTGATTTACTTTTAAATCAATAAAACCATTGATAATTTCTGGTCTGAATTGAGCAATATAGGAATAGAAAAGAGATACAGACGATGAAATAATTAAACTAAGAAAAAAACCTAGAAAAATGGCCCTTCCAATAAAGAATTCATCTTGATTGGTTTGCTTCATCGACCTTAAAAATAGAAAAATAGCCGTTCCTGGGATGAGAATAAACTCTCCAAGTACAGAAATAAGGTGAACCGAGAGATTAGGATTGAAAGCCACATATATCATATATATGTAGCTCAGGGCTGCTGCAGCGCTCCCAAAGGCGAGTCCGTAAATCAATAATTTTTTGCTCATATAAAAATGTTTACAAAACTATGACAAAAAAAGCTTTGAACACTTTGTTTTGTCAATTAATTATAGAAAATTTGCAACAGTTTATGGAATTGAAAGATATTGTCGCTATTGCTGGTATGCCCGGCTTATACCATGTAATTGGTCAAAGAACAAATGGTTTGATTGTTGAAGCCTTAGATGGCAC
>CANFXY010000054.1 GCA_947451105.1 Bacteroidota bacterium
CCAAAACTGTAATTGGCATTTTCTGAATTCAAAACCTTAATGCCATTTTCATAGTTTACCTCATACTTTTGACCCAATTTGGTGGTCCCCTCTTCTACAACCTGAGGATACACATAACTGATAATTTTTTTTGAACTCAAAATCAGAATAAATATAGAAAACCAAATTGCAATCCTATGCTGCTGTATGATTGGGCATAGCTCAACTTATCAGTCGCTTTGTTTTTATTGAAGATGCTTGGCAACACATCCTGGTTGTTGCGGATCAAACTCACATCGGTGTGGTAATTGTATTCGCGGCTGGCTACTGTTTGGTAGACTTCTTCCAAACTTCTATTTCTAGAGTCTGAATAGGCCGTCAATTTCCTACCCTTGATGTTGGCATTCATCAAAAACACATCGGCATTTAAAAACAACTCAAAGTTTTTAAACACAGTGGTATTTAAACCCAATCCACCCATAAAGGCCAAAGATTTAAAACTTTTTATCTCCGCTGTACTGTGGCTGCTAAAACTTGAATCGTTCACATAGGTATCTTCTATCAATTTGCTGCTGATGGGCAAACCAATTCCGCCTGAAATTTGAATTTCAAAACGTCCAACATGGAAACCATAACTTAGTTTATTGATCCAACGCAAAGCATTTAAACTTAAGGTTTGATGCATCTCTATTTTACCGTCTGAAGAACGGTAGTTCGCATTCTCTGCCCCATTTCCTGACAAGGCAAACAAACCCGAAGAAAAAAACCAATTGGCACTGTCTGGAAAAACATGAAACATCAACTGCCTGCTAATGCCAGAGCCCAATGAAAATGATTTTGTTGAAGGGTAAGGCGCATCGTTTTTGTTTTTAGATTGAATTCCATACTGATAGCCCGCCTCTATACTAACGCCATATTTCTGAGCCTGTGCAGCACCTGAAACCACAAGTGAGACAAGCAAACAGAATACTTTTATTTTAAACGTTTTCACCTTCATTCGTGAGGCAAATATACTGAAAGCATGAATGAAATAAAATTGTGTATTTTTCGCTAATAACTTCCTCAATCAAAATGATTAACTTTGCAGCAAATGAAATTTGGTGTAGTAATATTTCCCGGTTCAAATTGCGACAAAGACTTAATTGAAACGCTTTCTGCAATTTCCAATTCTCCTGTTCAAGAACTTTGGCACAAAGACACAGACTTGAAAGGTGTTGATTTCGTATTCCTTCCTGGTGGATTCAGTTATGGCGACTACCTTAGAAGTGGCGCTATTGCTAAATTGAGCCCTATCATGCAAAGCGTTATCGAGCACGCCAACAATGGTGGATACGTTATGGGCATTTGCAATGGTTTTCAAATCCTATGTGAAAGTGGTTTATTACCTGGTGCTTTATTGCGCAACAACAAACAAAAATTCATTTGCGACAATGTGTTTTTAAAACCGGCAAACACCGACCTTAAAACCACAAATTTATTGGACGACAACAAAGCTTACAAAGTGCCTATCGCCCACGGTGAAGGCAGATATTACGCCGATGAAGAAACACTAAAAGCGATTGAAGCCAATGGCCAAGTCATGTTCAGATATTGCGGTGAAAACGGTGAAGTGAATGATGCCAGCAACCCTAATGGCTCACTTAACAACATCGCAGGTATTTGCAACGCTGGTAAAAATGTATTCGGTATGATGCCGCATCCTGAAAGATGTTTCGCAGACCATTTGCTTAACACAGACGGACGTGCCATTTTCGACAGCATCATGTCTGGTTCGGCTGTAACGGCTTAACTAAAAAAGATAAAATTACGATAAAGGTCCTTTGAAAAAAGGGCCTTTTTTTTATTAAACAAACAATTCAGAAGCTACTGCATCGGCGTACAACTTGCCTTCCTCTGTTAAGAATATTCTTGAATTTTCTTGTCTGATCAAGCCTTGTTCCATAAACGAAACAACGCGTTCCTGAAACTCAAAATTCTCTAACCCAAACGTGTTGAGATGCTCGATATCGCAACCCCAAATGGTACGCAAACTGGTCATCACATACTCGTTGTATTTGTTTTCTGCACTCAGCTCCTCAAGCGTCTCGGGCACTTCGCCCTTGTTTATAGACTCTACATAGGCATTGATATCAGACACATTCCATGTACGCGAAACGCCATTGTATGAATGCGCAGAAGGGCCAATCCCTATATACGCCTTGTTCTGCCAATAGGAAGTATTGTGAACCGCCATTTTACCTGGCAAACAGTAATTGCTAATTTCATAATGAACCCATCCTTTTTCACGCATAAAATCCATGGCCATTTGAAACTGCTCCGCGCCCACCATCTCATTAGGTCCTTCGTATTTCTCTTTTTCGATTAACTTTTTCCATGGTGTGTTTTCTTCTAAAGTTAAACCATAACAAGACAAATGGCTAATCGGATATGATACCGCTTTATTCAAATTGTGCAACCATTGTTCATTGCTGCAATTCGGCATTCCAAATATCAAGTCGAGGCTCAATTCAAAACCCATTTCAGCAGCCAAAGCCAAAGCCAACTCAGCCTCCATGGCCGTATGCGCCCTATTCATCCACTGCAAATGTTCACCGTAAAAACTCTGAACACCAACACTGAAGCGGGTAATGCCCATGGCTTTCCAAGCTTGCAGATTTTCCAAACTCATGTCATCGGGATTGGCTTCCAAAGTAATCTCTCTCAACTTATTGTTGGGATACAATTCCTTTACCTTTTCTATGATTCGTTCAATTTCTGAAGTTTCGACATAAGATGGTGTACCGCCTCCAAAGTAGAGGGTTTCCAATTCAAATCCAGCGCCCTTATGTTTCATTTCAAGTTCTTTGAGCAAAGCCTCAATTAAGCTCGGCGCTTGCTTTTTTCCAGTCTTAAAATAAAAATTACAATAGATGCAAGATTGCCTGCAAAATGGGATATGAACGTAGATTCCTGACACGCCGCAAACTAAATCATTTAAATGGACTTATCCTATTAAAAAAAGACTTAAAATGACTGTATTTTTTTGAAAATAAGGACTTAAGAATTGGGAGAAAGTTTTGTTTTTTAATTATATTTTACCTTAATTTGTTTAATTAACAATCTCAAAGCCTATGATTAATCTTGACACAATTCTAGTTCCTTTTGTAGATTCCCCTTCTGCAATCGGCGCATTAAAAACAGCAATTGCAATTTCAAAAATCCACAATTCAAAGCTTAATGTTCTCCATGTTGTAAACGACAAAACGCCAGACAACTTATTGGAAACCATTAAAAACATTTGTAGCGCAGAAAATGCCATCTTTACGTTCATGGAGCGCAGCGGCAACATTGCCCGTGAAATCATCAAAGCCGAAAAAGAAACCAATGCCAATTTAATCGTCATGGGCGCCTATGGTCTAACCGGTTGGCAACAACTTTGGGTTGGTAGCAATGCCTTTAAAGTCATTAGCACGTCTAATTGCCCTGTGCTTACACTTCAAAATGACATTGGCACATTTAATGGATTTAATAAAATCATGCTGCCGCTAGACGACAGCGAAGAGACCCGTCAAAAAGTAAACTGGGTTGCCAAACTTGCCAAAGGCTTTGAAGCAGAAGTACTCATTTTTAACACCACCAAGGTTAAGGGAGAAGACTCGCGTGTAAAACTTGCATTATACGCCCAACAAATCGAAGAAATCCTTAATAAGGAAGGCATTAAAACCGAATTCGATGAAAGCTATGGCAACAATATTGCAGAAGATTGTATCAAGTTTGCCCAACTCCATGGCTGCGACCTTATCAGCATCATGACAGAAACGGAACAAACCAACAGCTTCTTCATGGGCACCTATGCTCAACAATTGGTAAGTACTTCACCTGTTCCAGTTATATCGATACATGCGCGGTCAGTCGCCAAACCCACCGGCATGGGATAGTCGATTGAATTTGGCATCATTTCAGGTCACGTTCATGGGGTGTTTTCCACCCCATGACTCGCTATTCATATAATCAGTTGTATTTCTATATGGCATCGAGGTGAGAACACCTCGATAACGTACACCTCGATAACGAAAATTAGGGCCCTGGGGCCCTAATTTATGCAATCTATCTCAGTTGTAGCACACACTACAATCCCACTACATATTTGTCTTTTGGATACCTCACTTCATAGGAGAATACCAACTTTTTTACGTCTTTCGATTTTACATTGATCTTCCACGTCAACTTGCCCGTTAATTCATTATACATTGCACCATCTTTGCTCAACAAGGTAATCTTAATATTTGGGTCGTTGGTTACCGGTATTTGATCTTCGATCTCAAAATCCAATCCGATTGCTTTGGTGTTGCGCACCGTAATTTCAAACGTCTTAGTCAATACTTTGTATTCGCTCAAAACCTGTTCTTTGCATTTGTCTTTCATGGCCAAGCGTTTTACCACAATATTGCGGTCGCGGCCCAAGTTCATGTACAAGGTGTCTTTAGTGGTTTCAGGATCAATGGCGGTTAATCCGATATACGATTCATCAAAATAAATCCGCGCACTGGCTGGCAATAAATTCAAATCTTCCCAATTGGCAATCTTGCCCATTAAAAAGGCATCCTTTTCCAACTTAGGCACTGCCATGTAGGTAAGAGTTACCGGCACTTCGGTACTACTCACCACCACATTGTGGGCCTTGTTATCAGAGGCAATGCTGTATTTGGTTTTGATGTCGTACTCCATGCGTAAGAAATTATCGCCCATGGTAAAAATGGGTTCTGCTACCTGCACATTCGCATCGTCCATGTCTTCAGATTTGCTGTCTGATGTTGCAATACTCGCCCTACCCAAAGCCTTAGGCATTTGGTTGTAGTTGTAGCTCATAGACTTTTGTTTGTTCACTGATTCAGAATAGGTGCTCGGATAGCCGAAATATAAATTCCAAGAATTCAACAATGGTTTGGTGTTGCCCAATGCAGGATTGCTGGTAGACAATGTTAACGACACTTCTTTCCAATCTACCCCAGTATTTTGATACACTTGCGCACGGTGAACCAATTGTATTTTATCTTTTCCTGAACCCGCCATAATATCATAACGCGGCATCCATCCTGCTGTTGGCACATAATACTTAAGGGTCAGCTGACAAGTAGCAGCTGCTTCCATTTCAACGCTTACGATGATTTGATAAATCGGATTGTATTGCTCGGTGTGTATTCCATTCAAGTTGTTGCTTTGCAAATTGCTGTAGTATTCCAAACGCTCATTCAATTTCGCTGTAACCTTTGCGTATTTACTCTCGCGTTTATCAACCGCCAATTCTTCTTCATCAATGTTGTTCAAACGGCTGCGCAACAGGTCGAGGGTCGACTTCAACAAACCAATTGAATCGCGCGAAAATTCACCACGCATCAAACGATTGCCCAACAACAAAGTCCTCTCCTTTTGCAAGGCCGCTTGCTTGTTGTTGCAATCTTTCACCAGCCAAGCCATATCTTCAATTGAATCGTTGATGCGGTTGATGATAAAATTATACTTCATATCAATGTCAAATACTTTCGGGGTCTCAGGATAACGCAACCCTTTTTTAGTATCTACAACCATTCCACCTTTCAAAAACGCTGAGATGCTGTTCTCGTCGGCATAAGGCGACACACCTTCAATTATTATTTCTGTTGCTCCGCCAGATAAGGCGATAGACTCCGAATAACTAAGTTCTGCCCCACTCAAATACACGATGGCTTTGTCTGGTTTTGGCTTAATGGTTTTACTGCTCTCGGCTTGTAAAAAAAGTGTGGCGCTAAGGAAAGCGCAAATAAATATCGATTTCATGCTAACTATTTTTGGGTATATATACGGTGAGGGGGAAAAAGGTAAACGAGGGGAAAAGCAAGGGCCCTGCACGAGAGATTGTTCAAAGCAACAATCACCAAGCAGGGTGAAACAAGGGGATTGAGGAGGGCGGGTCGCTGCGGCTTTGACCATTCAAAAATCGAAATGACAAAACATCTCCGATTGCCTTTCTCTTGCTCTTGCTCTTGCTACTTTTTGTGCGCCTACCCGTTTAACCCATAGTGTGTTTCCGCTCTGGGAAACTCTACTATAGGGTTGCCCGCCGAATTCTATATAAGTTATTCAAGAGCCCCGTACTAGAGTTTTTCACTCCCCATGGCAGAATTCGCTATCACCTTCGCTAAAGCTACTGTGATTAAGACAAGCTGCGAATACGCCACAGGGTAGGTCGTTACAAACACAGTACGGGGTGGAACTCTACGTCGGTCATCGGGGCGCGATTTTCGGTAATTTCATTTTTTCTAATTAGACAGGGCATGCCCTGTCTCTACAGACAACCAACGGTTTCAAACTATATTATAAAACGAAATCTCCAAACATCATCAATTGCCTCGCTCTTGCCCTTGCTCGACTTTCTATTTCTCCATTCCTTATAAAACGTAATCCCCAAACATTTCCTACTGTCTTCCTCAGCCCTGTTGTTGTTGCTACCTTACACTCGTTTGTTGCAACGAATATTATTCCCTACCTTTGCCTTACTTTGCATATGGAACCATGGACCGTAAACAATTTATTAAATTAATAGCAGGCGCAACAGGTATGATAACACTAGGATCTTTTAACCAATTAAGCGATATTTTAGACGAACAAGACAACACCATGCCCGTGCTTTTCGTTGGCCATGGCTCGCCTATGAATGCCATAGAGGACAATGAATTTAGCCGCCGCTGGCATGCCATGGGAAGCGAAATTACAAGACCAAAAGCGGTGCTCTGCATCTCCGCCCATTGGCTTACCAACGGAACTTTTGTTACTGCAATGGACAAACCGCAAACCATACACGATTTTGGCGGTTTTCCAAAAGCGCTTTTCGATGTGCAATACCCCGCGCCTGGCGACAGCAAACTGGCTTCTGAAATGGTGGGTATGGTTAAGAAAACAAGTGTGGGACTTAACCACGACTGGGGACTAGACCACGGCACATGGTCTATCGTTAAACACATGTACCCCAGTGCCGATATCCCTGTTCTGCAGATGAGCATAGACTACAACCAACCGATGCAATACCATTACGAATTGGCCAAAGAACTTGCAGCCTTGCGCAAAAAAGGTGTACTCATTATTGGCAGTGGTAATATGGTGCACAATTTGGGTATGGTGGCGTGGGACAAATTTAATGTCGACAACTACGGCTTCGATTGGGCCATTGAAATGAACAGCTTATTTAAACAGAACATCCTCGACCACAACCACCAAGCGCTCATCGATTACACCAAACTGAGCAAATCAGCCACCCTTGCCATTCCTACACCCGACCATTATATTCCTTTGATTTACACTTTAGGTTTACAAGACAGCAAAGATGAAACCACCTTGTTTAACGACAAGTATGTGGCGGGTTCTTTGAACATGACCTCTGTGAGTTTTGCCCATAAAAAAATTGTGGCGCCAGAGCCAAGCCAGATGGATTCGACGGGGATGGACAGTCTTAAGAAGCAAGGTCAAGAGGGCTGAGTTAAGTAATCGGAATGTGTTCGGGATTTCGTAAAAACTCAGGGATAAAAAACACCACCTGAGACATTTTTTCGATTCATAGAAAAACAGTCAACTTAATTAAGACATCGACAATCGACAGACCAATAACTAATAACCATTAACGAATAACTATTTCAGCAAGAGCAACAGGGCTGAGTTAAGTAATCGGAATGTGTTGGAGATTTCGTAAAAACTCAGGGATAAAAAACACCACCTGAGAAATTTTTTTGATTCATAGAAAAACCGTCAACTTAATTAAGACATCGACATAATGTTAACGGATATAACTAAACCCTAGCCCCTAATTTAGCCCACTATAGTGAAACGGAAGTGGGTACCCTATCCCCTAACCAATAACTGTCCAATCAATTCTCATATAAATATCAATGATATAAACTCTTCAAAAATTACCTTAAATTTGCATCCAATTAATCAATAAAACAATTTATCTATGCCATATCCAGAAATGTTAGTATCCCCAATGAGAGCCGAGCTCACCAATGTTGGGTTTAAAGAATTAAAATCAACCGAAGATGTTGTAAACACTATGAGCAACGACCAAGGTGTTAGTTTGCTTGTCGTTAATTCAGTATGTGGTTGCGCCGCTGGTGCTGCCCGTCCAGGTATTATCCGTTCATTAAGCAACGATAAGACCCCAAATAATTTGTACACGGTGTTTGCTGGTCAAGATCTTGACGCAGTATCTAAAGCACGTGAATTCATGATGCCTTTCCCACCTTCATCGCCTTCAGTGGCTTTGTTTAAGGACGGCAAATTGGTGCACTTCGTAGAACGTATGAACATCGAAGGCCATACCGCTGAACAAGTGGCTGAGCAATTGAGAAAAGCGTACGACCAATACTGCTAATCAGAAATCTTTTTATACAAAAAAGTCCCGTTCAAAAAACGGGACTTTTTTTATGCGCTAAAAATTATATTATACTAAAGCAACAAATTCTGCCACCAAAGCTTGCGGGTTTATCGGTGCTTCGATGTTTCCGGTTTTCACCAAACTGTGCATCACATTTTCCAACATCTTTTCGCTTACCTGAAAATCGGTGTTCCATTCGGTGCTGTAGAACCACGACAAAGCATCTTCGGGCTTCATGTCAAAATGCTCCAAGACCATATCGACACTGTTATCGGCGGTCATGAATTGTTTGGTCGCAAAATTAATCACCCCCAACAAATCCTTTACAGCTTCGGGATTCTCTTTTAAAATTTCGTTGCTGGCAACCACTTGAAAGCATGACCATGGGGTAATAAATTCGCCTATGCGTTTCAGTTTTCCTTGATCGACCAAAGGCTTGGTGGTATACTTTTCCCAAAAGAACACATCCGATTGCGCGCCGTTAAGCGACTCGGTTGCGCCACCCATGTTTTCTACCAACACAAATTCATCTTCTGCAATTTTCTTCCCTCTCACTTCGGCATCAACCATAGCCATAAGGTGACTGCCACTTCCGAAACGGCTAATGGCATAGCGTTTACCGGCACAATCGCCAATGTTTTGCAAGGTCGATTCCTTACCGGTATGTATGCCCCATATTAAAGGCGAGGTAATGTATTGTTTAACAATTTTGGCTTGCAAACCTTTGATGATGGCAGACACTGCACCCTCGGTGAGCAACACGGCCATATCGAGTTTCCCCGCCTTAAGATCGGCCACCATGGCACCAGTACCGGCCGAATAAAACGACCACTGTAAATCGATGTTTTTTCGTTCAAAGAGACCGAAATCTTTGCTGAGCGTCCAAG
The DNA here is from genome assembly GCA_947451105.1 of Bacteroidota bacterium. GTDB lineage: Bacteria > Bacteroidota > Bacteroidia > NS11-12g > UBA955 > JABMMZ01. The sequence continues at coordinate 9,250 of CANFXY010000054.1, forward strand.
GAAAATTGAAATGTTCGGGGACGCCTCCTATCCTGATGGTTTGCATGTTTAATAAGTCAACAAATCTACTGCGATTTTGTTCAGGAGTGGGAGGAATTTTAGATGACCTGTATTGGTTATTAGTTAATTGTTATTGGTTTGGGGTAGGGGCTAGGGTACCCACTTCCGTTTAACTCCAGTGGGCTAAAGTAGGGGCTAGGGTTTAGTAATATCCGTTAACATTAAAAAGTATTGTGTCCTAAGGATGTATCCATGTTGTTGGAGTAGTTGTATATGATTTCTTTGAAACACTACACCATTGTATCCATGTTGTTGGTATCCCCACCAACAACGCCACTAGTGGGATGACCCAGTAGTTGTTTACGACCTCTTTGAAATACTAAACCATATGATCCATGTTGTTGGTATCCTCACCAACAACGCCACCAGAGCGATGACCCGGCAGTTGTTTACGACCTCTTTGAAACAAAATCTCTCAACTAAAAACTTTTGCCCCCTCAATCAAAATAAATATATTTGTTTTTGAAACTAGAACTTAGGAATCTCTTGAAATTTATTAAAAAGTCAAACCGCTCCAATAAGTCTATTGTACCAAAACCTTTGGCAACAGCTTACCGTTACGACCAGTTGAACTGTTTGGTAGAAGTTGCTGCGTTTGATAATTTTGATATCTATAATTAGTGAAAAAAATACATTACATTTTATATGTCACACACTGTTTTATTTTAAACAACTCAAATTTTAGTGAAAATGAATTAAAGAGGAGAAGTTTAGATATTGGATCAATTATATGCTTTAATTTTGTAATTACAATTTTGGGTTATTTATATGGTTTGTGCATTAAATATTACATATTTAATTATAATAAATATGTAATTGTTTCTTCTGGAATTGCAATTCTTGCTTTAATTAGGTACTTTCTGGAAAAGAAATTTGGGGTAAATTATTTCCTAGAAATTGAGAAGTTGAGTTTAAGCAATGTTGATAGTATTTATAAACGAAACATCATTTTTTTATCCATACTTTTAGTTTCCTTGTTAAGCATTTGGACATCTGTATTTTTGTTTAAGTAGATTTAATCAACTCAGCTAGTTCATGTTTCAAATCCAAGTTTATCTTCAAATATTTTACATGTTGTTGGTGTCCTCGCAAACAACGCCAAAAAAAAAATGACTTGGCATTGGTTTACGATTTCTTTGAAACGAAATCTCTCAACAAAAAACTTTTGCCCGCTCATTCAAAATAAATATATTTGCTTTTGAAACTAGAACGAAGGGAATCTCTTGAAATTCATTAAAAACACAAACCGCTCCAATAAGTCTATTGTTCCAAAACCGTTGGCAACGGCTTACCGTTATGACCAATTGAACCGTTTGGTAGAATTTGCTGCGTTTGAGAAATTTGAAAGTAACGAGAAGCCTTTATATGAAGTACATGGCTTAACCTATGGTTTTAGCACTCCATGGTGGAGCAAATTGGAAAAAGTAAGTGCATCAATTAGTCAAACTAATACAGTCGTTTTGATTAAATAAAAGATTAGGGCAATTTAAATTATGGACTATCGTATAAAAAAAACCGTAATAGATATTTGCAATTGGGTGTTTTCTGTTTTAATTAAGGCCGCTAATTTAGTGCTTTTCTCAGCCTTTATAGTGATTGTGCATCACATTCTTGTGCTTATTCCATACCGTAGTAGTAGAAAATTTTATACAAAATCTTATCAGAATGCAATTGTAACAAAAGTTATTGAACATTCTTGGCGCAACAATTTACCTGAAATAGTTATCAAGGATAAAGATTTTGAATATTCATTATTTTTAACCTCAAATTATTCAGCATCAAGTCACGATTTTATTGCAGGAGATCGTATATTCAAAAATGAAAATTCTTTAAATTTTAGACGATTAAATTCTCAAAACAAAATTGATACCTTCAACTTTCAGACAGGGACTAATCCTTATTTGTTTTTCATTATCTCGGGTTATAAGATTTCCCCTGAATAGAAACTCAATTTGGTGAATTTATCGACTAAATCAAACAATAATAACCATCTTAGTTATTGTAATATCCTTATCCTTATAAAGACTGTCGTAAACAACTACGAGCTTTATTCCCCTAATGGCGTTGTTGGTGGTGAACTTAGCGCAACGAAGTGAAGCGTTCTCACGACCAGCGGGAGTACTCCAACAACATGTATCCATGTGGTATAGCACTTCAAAGTAATCGTAAACGTATGCCACGTCATCGCATTAATGGCGTTGTTGGCGAGGACTCCAACAACATGTATCCATGTGGTATAGCACTTCAAAGAAATCGTAAACGTATGCCACATCATCGCACTAATGGCGTTGTTGGTGGTGATACCAACAACATGTTTCTCTTGGTTGTAAGCAACCAATAACAATTAACCAATAACAATTAACCAATAACTAATAATTCATCCCGTAGCGTGAACGGAGTGAAACGTAGTTCTCTGCTACTGGGACCAATAACAATTAACTCATTTCCCAAACTATTTTGATTTCTTAATAAAATTGCTTATCTTTGCAACCCTTTTAAGTAAAATAACGTATGAGTTTAGTCAATTATGAATCTGCAATCATACTAACACCCGTACTGTCTGAAGCGCAAATGCAAGAAGCCGTAAAAAGCTACAGACAGTTGATTGCAGAGCACGGTGGCACACTTGTGAATGAGACCAATTGGGGTCTTACCAAGCTTGCCTATCCGATCAAAAAAAAATCCACCGGCTTTTATCACTTCTTTGAATTCCAGGGTAAACCTGAGTTCATCTCACAACTTGAGACTCTTTACCGCAGGGACGAGAGAATCTTAAGGTATTTAAACACCAAATTAGACAAACACGCTGTAGTCTTCAACGAAAGAAAGAAGAAAGGCGAAATCGCACCAGCTGCAAAAATCGTTAAGGAGGACGCTAAAGTATGAGCAAACCACAAGGAAAACCAGGACAAGACAATTTCAACTTCAACAGCCAACAAGCTCAACAAGTAATTAAAAAGAAATACTGTCGTTTCAAAAAACATGGTATCAAGTATGTTGATTATAAAGATGCAAACTTCCTTTTGAAATTCATGAACGAACAAGGTAAAATCCTTCCGGGCAGAATCACTGGAACATCTGATAAATATCAACGTAAAGTAGCTACCGCTGTTAAACGTGCACGTTTCATGGCGATATTACCATACGTAGCTGACGGTTTAAAATAATCATTAATCAAGGAGGAATACAATGGCAAACATGAAATTAATTCTTACTCAAGACGTTAGAAACTTGGGTCATAAAGACGATGTTGTGGCAGTGCGCCCTGGTTATGGTCGCAATTACCTTATCCCACAAGGTATGGCGAAAATGGCTACCGAATCTGCTATGAAAATGCTAGCAGAAGACATCAAACAAAGAGCATTCAAACAAGATAAAATTAAGAAAGATGCTGAAGCACTATCTACTAAATTAGAAGGTGTGAAAGTAACGCTTAAAGCAAAAACTGGAACCAGCGGTAAAATTTTCGGTGCTGTTACTACCCTTCAGGTAGCTAACGCTTTGAAAGACCTTGGTATCGAAGTTGACAGAAGAAAAATCGTTTTCTCTGTAGAACCAAAAATGCTAGGAAGCTACACTGCATCAATCAACTTACACAAAGAGGTTTCTAAAGAAATCGATATTGATGTAGTTGCAGAGTAATTCTTAATCTTTACAATACCTTAATTAAAAGGGATGAAAATATTTTCATCCCTTTTTTCGTTCTTATGCTTTACCAATCTTATATTCGTATATTATTTCTAATGAATAAAACCCACAAACTTTGTTTAGCGCTTCTCATTTTCTTCAGCGCATTTTCTATCAACGCTCAAAACAAACAAAAAGGCCTGCTTTGGCAAATCTCTGGCAACGGTCTTAAAAAACCGAGCTATGTTTATGGCACAATGCACGTGAGCCAAAAAATCGCCTTCCACCTTGGCGATTCTTTCTACATCGCCCTTTCTAAAAGTGATGTCGTGGCTCTTGAACAAGACCTCGACAGTGTCATACACCGCTGGATTACCGAAAGTGAATCGGACAACCCTGAGGATGCGTCTAAAGTATACCCCCGCGATGCCTACGACTTTCTTAACCTATACAGATTTACCCTCAACAGCTACAACAAAGCGCTTTTGCAAAAGAAACTAAGCGCTCAAGTGCGTGAAGTGAACTACCTACTTACCCGCGGCGACCAAGACGATTTTGAAGAAAATGCTTGGCTGGATTTATACATCTACCAAATTGCAAAAAGACTTGGCAAAGGATTTACAGGTGTGGAAGGATTTGAAGAAAGCCGCGATCTGGTGAAAAAATCACAAAAAGAACCTAAAGATTCTAAAAACAAAAAGCCGAAGAAATACAACTATAAACTCAGACAACAAATTGCCGAAGCCTACCGCAAAGGGGATATTTTTATGCTCGATTCGATAGACCGTATGACCGAGTCTGAACACTATCTTGAATACATGCTCTACAAACGCAATGCGAATATGGTGCGCCGCATGGATTCTATTATGCGTCTTGGTAAAACCATGTTCACCGGCGTGGGTTGCTCCCACCTTCCGGGCAACAAAGGGGTTTTGCAAATGCTGATTGAAAAAGGCTATACCGTAAGACCCGTGCAAAGTATTGCTCTAGAAAAAAGCAAAATGGCCAAGAAGTATGAAAACATGGTGATGAAACATACTTACACCACGTATTCGTCTGAAGATGGTTTAATCTCTGCCGTATTGCCTACCCGCTTAACCAAGGTAAACGACAACAGCTCATACGCGTCTTACCTGTCGCCCGACCTGGCCAATGGTTATTACTACCAAATTGAAAAAATATCTTGTAACTCCATCTTCTCTGGTAAAACGCCAGAAGATTTACTCATGGAGATAGACACCATGATTTTTGAAAACATTCCTGGTGAAATTTTGGAAAAGAAAAACATTGTGTCCAACGGTTTCAATGGCATGGAAGTGGTGACCCGTTTGAAGACTGGCGATCTAAACCGTTTTCAAATCCTTGCCTCTCCTTTCAATGTCTACATTATCCGCTTGTCGGGCAAAAAGAATTTTGCCACCTCATCAGAGGCCAACAACTTCTACAAGTCGCTTAAAATTAATGAGGGTAATGCCATTGCTTGGCGTCAAATTAGCAGTCCCGATTCCGTGTTCAACATCGAATTGCCAAGCAACAACAAAGACTTAAAATTGCCAATGCCTTATAAAGCCAATCCGAGTTTCGAGCATTTGGTCTACGATAAATCTTCTGGCAATACCTACCTTATTAAGCAAGATGATATTTTAAATGAGCACTATTTGGAAGAGGACAGCTTCGAATTGCATGTGATGGCCCACAGTTTTGCGTTAACAGACAAATTCAAAATTTTAAACGCCAAACAGTTTGTATGGCAAGGTTACCGTGCCATGGATGTGACATATGAAAATAAAACCAGCGATAAATTGTTTGCCCGCTTTGCCATTTGCGGCACGCGGTATTTGATGTTTGTTTTGAAGCCGCAGCAAGAAAGCGCAGAATTTAACGAGCGTTTCTTCAGCAGTATTCACTTTAATGGCAAACCAAAACTCGATTATTTTGAATACAAGGACACCAACCTTTTCTTCACGGTTCAAACGCCGGTTAAACCAATCCTAACAAAGAAAATTCCTACCTACGAATCTTATTATGGGGGCGGTAACAATGATGAGGACGCTGAAAAAGAAAATAAATACGAGGGCAATTACAAAGAAATTTACTTCAAGACAGATAATGCCAATGAGTTTATCAACGTTAGCGCTTACAAATACGGATACTATGAAAGCCAAGACAAGAGCCTAAACGATTACTTCAAATCTTGGGAAAAGAGCATGTCTCTAAAGACTTTGTCAAAGTCAAGCGAAAAACGCAAAGGCATTGAGTATGTGACCTACACCTATACCGACACCAACAGCACCCGTATCATAAAAGAATTAAATGCCTTGCATGGGCAAATACGCTATTCAATAGTTGCCTATTTGGATACGCTTTCTGGCAACAGCGAATTTGTCAATACATTTTTCAAGACCTTCGATGTATCAGACACTTTGCTTGACGAGCATATTTTCGCAAAAAAAGGTTACCGTTTTTTCCAAGACTTTAACAGCAAAGACAGTGCGACCCGCAAGGCTGCAATTAAAAACTACGACAAGCTTACATTTTACCGTGCCGACATTGCCAACCTATGCAATGTCATTGACAGCATCAACATGAAAGGTGACGCAGCTGAAATTCGCCGCGACTTAATTGTAAAATTAAGCGAAATCGACAGCGCGCAAGCAATTATCGTTCCTTACCTACAAAAACTCTACAAGCGTTTTTCTGATACCGCCTACATGCAAATAGAAATCCTAAAAGCGATGGCCCATCAGAAAACCGACAAAGCGTTTCAAGTCATTAAGCCGATATTGTCCAACGACATTCCAATTTCCGACAACACCTACAACATGCATGCGATGCTTTGGACCTTTGGCGATTCTTTAAAACTAGCCAAGATCATATTGCCCGAATTAATTGAATTAACCAATTACCCTGAATACAGAAATGCCGCTTACAGCATGATTTCTAAAATGAAAGACAGTGGCATTTTAACGGTTAACGATTATGCAGCCATACACGATAAGTTGGTGAAAGAAACCAAGATTGAATACAAACGTATGATGGCCAGCTTGACCAACGAAAACAAAGACGACGAATACAGCCGTTACGATAATGGCATGTATTCAATAGCTTCACAATTCGATTATTCAAGCACCAGTCCTGTTCCTGCAGATGATTCACGAAACTATTTTCTTTTGGCAGACATCTTAGATTTAAGTTTGCCCCTTAGAGACAAAAACAGCACAGTTAACGACATCGTAGGAAAGCTTATAAAAATCACCAACAATGAAAAACGTTTGAGTTTGTTGCCTGTACTATTGAAATACAAAATCAATTTTGCAGATTCAGTGTACGAGACTTTGGCGAAAAACAAATCGACCCGCAAAGAATTTTACAAGATCTTGGCAGAGGCCAAGCAGATCAATTTGTTCCCTAAGGCCTACCTAAACCACAAATCATGGATTGAATCATGCTTGACTGAAGAAGAGAGCCCATATGCGAAACTAGACACCTTTATCATCTTGCGCAGCCAAAAGGTTATCATGGGCAAAGACAGTGGCTTGGTGTACATCTGTAAATTCAGAATGGAAGACGAAGAATCTTGGACCTTATACCTTTCAGAATCCTTGCCTACCAATACCAACAAGTTCAATTCACCAGGAACTGAATTATTGTTCGAGGGCGACACAGAAAATCTGGACGATGAAACAGACATCGAGGTATTGGTAAATGATATCATGTTTGAGAACTTGCTCAGCTACAGACGCACACACAATGGCGGTTTCTATTACAAGCGCTACGAGAGCAATTACGATTGGGCATTTTAGGGTTGGTTATTCGTTATTCGTTAATGGTTAATGGTTAATGGTTAATGGTTAATGTAGAGACAAGGCATGCCTTGTCTCTGAGTTGAGTCGGAATTACGACAATCAATGATATATTGAGAAATTTTCAATTGCCCTCCCGATAGCGATCGGGACTTGCCTCTTGTTTCACCCTGTGGTGCTTTGCCCTACTCTGTTCCCGCTGCTTTGAGCGGGATCTAGTGCAGGGTGCATGGAACAAATTGGAATGCTCTACCACGGGGCTCTTGCTTTTCTTCATGTGCGCCTTTCCGTGCCCTCTGTCTCCGCTTTGCTCCGGCTTTGTGGCCAAAGCGCCACAAGAGCTACTCGGCGGTCATCGGGGCGCGGCATTTCGATTGCGACTATTCATCTACAAATGAATCACCAAACTAGGATTAAACAAAAAAAATCCCGACCACAAGGATCGGGATTCAAATATTAGATGCGTTGCTGAATTATTCAGCTGCGTTGTCAGTTTCGTTGCTTTCTTCAGCAGCTGGAGCAGTTGTTTCAACTGTTTCAACTTTTGCTTCAGTCGCTTTAGCTGATTTACCTCTTCTGGTTCTAGATTTAGCTGATTTTTCTTGTTTACCGATTTTGTCAGTATACTCGTTGAAGTCAACCAACTCGATCATAGCCATTTCAGCGTTGTCACCCATTCTAGTACCTAATTTCAAGATTCTGGTGTATCCACCTGGTCTGTTAGCTACTTTCTCTGCAACATTACCGAACAATTCTTTCAAGGCTTCTTTATCTCTAAGATAAG
>CANFXY010000055.1 GCA_947451105.1 Bacteroidota bacterium
ATTGTTTACGAAGATGATTCATTGGTCTTGATTAACAAAAATGCAGGGATGGTTGTGCATCCGGGTTACAACAATTATTCTGGCACCTTGGTGAATGCACTACTTTTTCATATTAGCAAATTACCTGAGTATTCGGATGAAATGAGACCGGGTTTGGTGCACCGAATTGACAAAGATACCAGTGGATTGATATTGGTTGCAAAGTCAGAAACAGCACTTGTTCATTTAGCCAAACAATTCTACGACCACAGCATCAATAGAATTTACAACGCATTGGTATGGGGCGATGTGAAAAACGACACTGGCACTGTCGTTGGGAATATTAGCCGCGATTTAAAAGACCGAAGGCTTTCGGCCGTGTTCGAAGACCCTGCAATTGGCAAACATGCGGTTACCCATTATACTGTGCTTGAAAGATTTGGATTTTGCACTTTAATTGAATGTAAATTAGAAACAGGAAGGACGCATCAAATAAGAGCGCATATGAAGCACATTGGTCATACTTTATTCGCAGACGATGCATATGGAGGCCTAAAAATTTTAGCCCACAGCAAATTGCCGAAGTATGAATCCTTTATTCAAAATTGTTTTGAGATTATGAGCAGACAAGCCTTGCATGCCAAGACACTTGGCTTTGTTCATCCTGAGACAAAAAAACAATTGGATTTCAATTCGGAGTTGCCCCCAGACTTCTCTGAAGTATTAATTAAAATCAGGAACTATATTTCCTAGAAATTAATTCACATTTTATTTTAATTTAATTGGTTAAAAAACATGATTGGGATTAGTTTCTTTTAAATTGAACATTCAAGCGCCAAAATTTCAAGAGTTAAAAGCAATGCACTGTAAATCAATGTTTTTGTTCTTTGTTCTAAGAAATAATTTTAGAATTTCGACATTTTCAAAGAGGAAAATCAATTGAAAAAGTTAATTTATTTTACTATTTTTTTATAAACCAAGCCATTGCAATAAAACAATGTGCATTAATTATTAAAAGATTCTCAATAAAAATTTTAAATTTGCTTTTGAATTGTTGCATGAAAAGAACTGAAGAAAATACCATTTTAGATTTAGTTTTGAGAGATGACTTAAAGTCATTGACTGAGCAATTTTCCATTTTAACACTAAATTCAGAGGGTTATTTTTTATTGGTTGGGACTGATTTTAAAATAATTGCTTTTAACAAGGATTTTCATGATCTATATCTTCAACATTTTGGCTTAAATGTTTCAATAGGTGATTCAATATTGGAATTCACACCAGGAGAGCGGGTTGAGGAAGTAAAAACAATTTACTCGAATGCATTTATTGGAATTGTCTATGGGTGTGAAATTGACTTACCCCTAGCTGAGAATAAAAAATTAGTTTTCAAAAGCAGCTACAGACCTGCATACAATGCTCAGAAAGAAATTATTGGAGCAATTTTACATTCTTACGATATTACCGGGTTTAAAAAACTGGAGACAGAAAAAGACCAAGCCAAAAGACAAATTGAATTAGACAATAGTAATTTCAGGGCTTTAATTGACCATTCCCCTGATATGATATGGAGTTTTGATTTAAATTTCAATTTGATCAACTACAACACTTTATTCGAACAGTATGTTAATTCTGCATTCAACATTAAGGTTAAGGCCAATCAAAATTTTATTGAGGTTTTAAAAGATTACCCTAAAAGAGATTTATTTCAAAAAGCAACCGAAGTGTGTTTTGGCGGAAAACATTTCAAATACATTGACCATTTTGTAGAAGGTACAAAAGAAATATGGCATGAAATAAATTTCAATCCAATATTTAGTTTAGAATCTAAAAAAGTTACAGGTATTGCTTGTATTTCAAGAGATATCACTGAAATTAAGACCAATGAAAAGCGCTTAATTTTGAGTGAGAAAAGACAAAAACAGGCGCAAAAAATTGCAGGATTAGGTAGTTGGCATTTTGATTTGAAGACTAAATTAAGTTCTTTATCTGATGAAGCTTTACATCTTTTTGGCATACCTGCATCGGAATTCGACTATCAGTATTCAAGTCTTTTAAAACACATTCATATAGATGATTTAATCATATTTCAAAATGCGATAAGTGAAGCTGTATTGTTAAAAAAAGACTTCAGTTTGTACTACCGCATTGTGAAAGATGATGATTCAATTGTTCACGTGTATACGGATACAGATTTCGAATACGATGATGATGGAAATGCGATCGGTTTTTACGGAATTATTTTGGATGTTTCTGACAGGGTATTGAAAGAAGCAGAGCTCAAGAAGCTTTTGTTTTTAACTCAAAAACACAATGAATGGTTAAATAATTTTACACATATTGTTTCACATAATATCCGATCCAACAACAATAATATAAAAAGTTTGGTGGAATTGCTTTTAGAGAACTCTGAGAGCGATAGACAGTTATTATTGAAAATGCTTAAAACGAGCACAAACAAATTGGATGAAACCATTTACCATTTATCTGAATTTGTACGTTTTCAAAATCAGAATGAAAAAAACTATGCCTTACTAAATTTAAAAAAGGAAATAGCAAAAACGACCGATGGCATTAATCAGCACATCATTAAAACGAATTCAACGATAATTAATGAGGTAAATGAAGGAACATTTATCAGAGTAGTGCCTGCATTTTTAGAAAGTATTTTGATGAACATGCTCACAAATGCAATAAAATATCGGAGCCCTGATAGAGCATTAATTTTAAAATATTCATGTGAACAGATTGAAGATTATTGTGTTTTAAAAATTGAAGACAATGGCATAGGGATTGATTTAGACAAACACAGAAATTCTATTTTTGGGTTGTTTAAAACTTTTAACGGAAACTCTGATTCTGTTGGGTTAGGTTTGTTTATGACAAAAAACCAAGTAGAATTAATGCAAGGGAAAATTGAAATTGAATCAACATTAGGAAAAGGAACTATATTTAAAATTTATTTTTATGAGAAAAATTGACTTAGCGTATATCATCGACGATGATGAAATTATTATTTACTTAACTGACAAACTACTCAAAAAAGTAGAGTTCTCAGAGAAAGTTGAAAAATTCACTGACGCTAGCGCAGCTTTAGAACGTTTAAAATTTGCCATTGAATTGGGAGAAAATATTCCAGAGGTAATATTATTCGATTTAAATATGCCCGTTATGAATGGATGGGATTTTATTGAAGAGTTCAGGAAATTAAAAACCAATATTCCTGCCTTTGTTTTTACGTCATCAATCGATCCTGCTGACAAACAAAAATCTTTTCAATACCCTGAAATAAAAGACTTTATTACCAAGCCTTTGACCATTCAGAAATTAGATAAAATTTTAAGATTAATCACGGAGTAATTATTGTGGATCAACGTCAACCAATAATTGCAAACCTTTGATATTGTCTCTCAAAATTAAATAGTCAAATGTCTTGACTATAAAACTCTTAATTGTTTTAGGATTGCTCTTTTCAGGATCAATTTTTAACAATAAATTTCTGATGTATTGATTTCTAATTTTTGATACATACGGCGTTTCGGGTCCGAGAACAATAGAACCCAATTGTTGCTTTAGCAATTTTGCAAATTCTGCAGTAGCGACCTGTATTTCATCTGCAGATTTATGTTTCAAAGTCAATTTTATCATTTTAGAAAACGGCGCGTAATTAAACTGTTCTCTTTCTACTATTTGTTGGTTATAAAAACCTAGGTAATCATTGTTTGCTATAAATTGTAAAACCGGATGATCGACCTGTCTGGTTTGAATGATCATTTCACCTTGTCTACCTTGCCGTCCTGCCCTGCCAGACAACTGATGCAGAAGTTGAAAAGTTCTTTCATGTGATCTAAAATCCGGGAAATTCAACAAGTGGTCAGCGTTTATTACTGACGTTAACTGAACATTTCCATAATCCAAACCTTTAACAGCAATTTGAGTTCCTACCATAACATCCGCTGCGCCGGCTTCAAAATCGTTTAATAAATTCCTAAACGCATTTTTTTGCTTTGTACTGTCTTGATCAAAACGCATAATCCTTAATTCTGGCATCAAATTTTGCAAATCCTCTGTGATCCTTTCGGTACCAAAACCCTGAATGGTCATTGTATTGTTGGCACAAGCTTGACATTTGCTAATATTGGATTGACTAAATCCACAGTAATGGCATCTTAAGTTGTTAGAGTATTTGTAGTACGTGAGCGCAATGTCACAGTTTACGCATTTACTCACCCATCCGCATGTGCTGCATTCAAGCATTGGAACATAGCCTTTTCTATTTTGGAATAAGATGGCTTGTGATTTTTCCTCTTGTAAATGCCTAAGTCTATTCATAAGTTGTTCTGTAAAAACTCCAGACATTGTCTTTTCCTTTGTCTCTTCTTTGATATCTGCAAAAACTATTTTAGTCTTTAAGGCTTTGCCAAACATTTCTGGCAAGGCAACCAATCCGTATTTACCAAGAAGTGCATTTTGGTAAGTTTCAATAGATGGTGTTGCTGAGCCCAGTATAACGCGAGCTCCTACTGATTTAGCCAATACCAAAGCAGCATCTCTTGCATGGTATCTTGGTGCTTTTTCATGTTGCTTAAAGGCAGGTTCATGCTCTTCATCGATGATGATTAGTCCTAGGTTTTTGAGGGGCATAAACAATGATGAACGTGAACCCAATAAAAGTTTAACCTCTCCAGATTTTACCTTATTCCAAATCTCCACTTTTTCGTCTTTGCTAAACCGCGAATGGGAAACCATCATTTCAGAACCAAAATACAATTCTAAACGTTGAATCAATTGCTCGGTTAAGGCTATTTCAGGGATTAGATACAAAACAGATTTCCCTTTTTTAAGTGCAGATTTTATTAATTCAATGTATATAAAAGTCTTTCCTGAGGATGTTGCACCATATAAGAGGACATTTTTGTTTTGGTTAAAATAATCGATTATACTTGAAAAGGCTTTTGATTGATCGTCACTCAGGCTGTAGCTTTTCTCTACTATTTCTCTGTTTAAGAAGCGCGATGTTTCAACTTGATATTGCTCTAAATACCCTTTATCTGTCAATGCTTTCAGGGCGGCAGCTTGTAAATCAAACTTTTTAATTAAATCCGACTTTACGGCATCTTTATTGGGTTGTGAAAGCAAAACAAGAAAAGCTTGATATTGATTCTTGGCTTTTTTTTCGAGTTCATTCACAAAAGCTTCAATTTCTGAATCGCTTAAATTATCTTTAACTTTAATTCTAGTGACTTTTTTAGGTTTATACGTTTCTGATACATCTTCAAACATGACGATGAACTGTCTTTCGTATAAGCTTTTGACAATTTTCACCAAAGAAGATTTGGATTTTAAAACGGTTTCTAATTCAGATATTCTGACCTTTTCTTTTCCTTTCAGTGCTTCTAATATTTTTACTTCACGTTCATCAAGATCTGATTCATTGTAGAACAAATCATCTTGCAAAGCAATGAAAGATTCACTGGCCATTTTAAGACCAGCGGGCAAGGCAGCAGACATTACATCGCCTAAACCACACATGTAATATTCAGCGACCCATTTCCAAAAGTCTAATTGTTTGTGGTCAATAATTGGATTATCGTCAATAACAGATATAATGTTTAGTGCCTCATAATTTTGTGGAGCTTGGGTACTTAAACGTACGATTATTCCTGTATAAACTTTTCTATTGCCAAATGGAACAAATACCCTTTTTCCTTCAACGGCCAATTCAAAAAACTCACTTGGCAATCTATACGTGTATAATTTTTGTAATGGAAGTGGCAATACCACATCTGCAAATAAGGCTCCTGATTCAGATGCTTCGATATTTAATTGTTCAGAACTCAAATAGATTTAGGCGTTATATAGTTTAAGCGTTTACCCTCACCTGCTTTTATTGAGTTTGCAAATTGAAAAACGACTAAACCAGAGGTGGGTAATTCTTCGCATGCCTGATTACCAATATAATTGGCCAATACTGAGATGCCAAAATTGTGACCGACTACCATAATGGTGTCGCCAAGCTTTTCGTTGTTTTGTATAACATCAAGAATGGTTGAGGCATCTGCATGGTATAAATCTTCTAAATAAGTGACTTTAAATTTCGATTTAATTTCACTTTGAAATTCAGCAAGGGTTTCTTTGGTTCTATTTGCGGCACTGCATAAAACAATATTTGGATTTAGATTAAGTTTGGCAAATTCATTTGCTACAAGCCTTATATCGTTGATACCTCTGGATTTTAGATTTCTTTTGAAATCATTTTTAAGCAAACTTGGATCTTCACTTTTGGCGTGTCGAAGTAAAATCAATGTTTTCATTTTGATTTAAGAATATAAATAAAATTAGCGAACCAAGAGACAATCATGAGGGTTCCTCCAAGTGGAGCAACAGCTCCAAAATACTTTAAGTTTTGAAAATTGTATAATTCAGAAACGGATACTAAATAAAGCGAAAAACTAAAAATAAGTGCGCCATAAAACATTGTATAAATTGTCCAAAGTTCTATTCGCAAATTTGTTGTATTTTTGAGGAGTAAAAGTAAAACGACCGCCAAGCTGTGGGTCATTAAATAGGATGAAGCTTTATTAAAAACGTCCAATTTATATGGAGTAATCATTTTACTTAGGGTATGCGCACCAAAGGCTCCGAGTAAAACAGATAAGCCAGCAAACAAAGCACAGCTAGCAAAAAGCGTTTTATATTTATTAGGCATTAACACCTCACAAATTAAACGAAAATGAAATTAATTAACATCAAGACTTACATTCTTTTTACAGGTATTTTATCACAAGTTATTGGATTAAAAGCACAAACCTATATTGGTTTAAACCACAGCAATTTAGGTGGAATACACCAAGCCAATTTAAACCCTGCTAATATTGCAAATTCTAGGCACCGGATATATCTCAATGGTGTGACAGCTGGATTTGGCTTTAACAATGATTATCTTAGGTTAAATTTCCCCTTTCCTGTTATAAATTTAATTACAGGCAAGGTTCCAACAACCTATCAAAATAGCAATGGTTCCTTGGTTTTTCAAGACGCATGGCTAAAGGAAAATATCAATGGCAAATCAAAAAACATGAATTTGTATTTACAAACAAAAGCACCTGGTTTTATGGTGAGTTTACCACATGGATTTGCCCTCGGTTTCCAATATAAGAACACGGTAAATTTTCAAATGAACGATGTTTCTGAGCCAATTGCTAGATTGGCAAGATATGGCATTGACAGTTCAAAAGGAGGCGTTAGCTACAGTGGTCCGAATCAATTTCAAATTGGCCAAACATTTGGAGACAATTCTTTTACGGTTAACGTGAATGCCTTCGGGGAAATTGGTGTCACTTTGGCCAAGACGTTAGTAAATTCTGAAAATTTAGTATTGAAAATTGGGGTAACACCAAAGCTCTTATTGGGTTATGCCACAGGATATATAAAAAACAGAGGATTGATGGTTAAAGCTGCAGGAACAGATACCATTGTATTTGGAGAAACAGATCTTGAATATGGCTACACAGACATCCAAGCTTTTACTAATTTGCAAAACATAAATTTAGGTGCCATCAACAACAAATTACAAGGCAGTGGTTTTGGATACGATATCGGCGCGGCATTTGAATATAAAAACGCCGCATTGAAAAATATCACAAGTAAGAAAAACAATTACTTATTTAGAGGCGGAATAAGCCTATTGGATGGAGGCCACATCGCCTATAAAAACAAAATCAAAAACACGAGAATAAGCAATACAGGTGCGGACAAGACATTAATTATTAGTCCAGCTTTTGCCAGCGCTTGGGGAAATGGAACAGACAAAGGAATAAAATACACAGACAGTGTGATGCGAACGCTATTTAATATAGATACTGCAGCCAAGACCATACAAACGAATATGCCATCTACGGTTAATGTTCAGTTTGATTACAACCTATTTAAGATGTTTTATCTGGGTGCTAATTTTTCTCAAGACTTAAGGGGCAGACGTTCAATAGGTATGAGAAAACCATCTTACTTAGTTGTTATTCCTAGATTCGAAAGTCGTTTTCTTGAATTTGCCCTACCAATAGGCATGATGAATGATTACAGGAATCCAAGACTTGGAATGTACTTGCGTATTGGCCCAGTATTCGTTGGTTCTGATAATTTAATTGGACAACTAAGAGGAAAAGACATTTACGGAACGGATATCTACTTTGGATTTAGTTTTGGAATCAATAAAAAGAAGAATTAAATATAGTTTAACAAAAATTAGGCGCTAAAGTGTGTCATAATTTATTTTTATTCAGATTTCTTGGTTTATATATCAACATCAAGAATATCAATTTTTTGATTCAGATATAATTTAATTAATTTGCAACATGAATCAGGAAACAGAAAAAGTTGAGTGTTTAATAATAGGCAGTGGGCCTGCTGGGTTTACGGCGGCTATTTATGCAGCTAGAGCTGATATGAAACCTGTGATGTACGAAGGATTGCAGCCGGGCGGTCAGCTAACCATTACCACCGATGTTGAAAATTATCCTGGATATCCAGATGGAATTGAAGGCCCTATGATGATGGACAACTTTAAAAAGCAAGCCGTTAGATTGGGTGCAGACATCCGCTATGGCATAGTTACTTCTGTAGATTTCAGCCAAAGACCATTTGTTTGTGTAGTTGACGAAAAAAAGACAATTGTAGCAGAATCTGTTATCATTGCCACTGGAGCTAGTGCAAAATGGTTGGGTATTCCAAGTGAACAAAAACTAAATGGAAGTGGCGTTAGCGCTTGTGCCGTTTGTGATGGTTTCTTTTACAGAGGACAAGATGTAGCAATTGTTGGTGCTGGTGATACCGCTTGTGAAGAAGCAAGTTATTTGGCTAAGCTTTGTAATAAAGTGCATATGATTGTTAGACGCGATACATTTAGAGCGTCAAAAGCTATGCAACATAGAGTAGAAAATACACCAAATATTGAAATCCATTTCAATTCTGAAACCGATGAAATTTTGGGTGATACCGTTGTTGAAGGTGCTAGATTAAAAAGTACAATTGATGGAAGCATGAAGACTATCGATGTTACTGGCTTCTTTGTTGCGATTGGACACACACCGAACACTACTATATTCAAACCTTGGATTGATATGGATGAACAGGGGTATATTATTACCAAGCCAGGTAGCTCGTTTACCAATATTGAAGGCGTTTTCGCTTGCGGAGATGCACAAGACAAAATATACAGACAAGCAGTAACCGCTGCAGGAAGTGGCTGCATGGCTGCTCTAGATGCAGAGCGCTGGTTAGCAAGCCAACATTCTGCTTAATCAAATGGCTGAAAGTATAACAATAGAACAAGCGCAAGCTGAAGTAGATACATGGATAAAAACCATTGGTGTCAAATATTTTAGTGAGTTAACAAATACCGCCATACTTATGGAAGAAGTAGGCGAATTGGCTAGAATTATGGCGAGGACTTATGGCGAACAATCTACCAAAGCAAGTGAAAAACAAAGCAGTTTATCCGACGAAATGGCGGATGTATTATGGGTTTTAATTTGTTTGGCCAATCAAACTGGAGTTGACCTAAGTGCTGCATTCAGAGCAAATATAGAGAAGAAAACAAAACGCGATTTTGATCGCCATAGAAACAATGAAAAATTGTCCTAATACATTCATCTTTAAACCTTAATTTTGTTTCCCTTTTTAATATGACATACGAAGTAGTAATCGGCTTAGAAATTCACGTGCAGTTGCTTAGCAAAAGCAAAGCTTATTGTGGCGACAACACTGAATATGGAGGTTTACCAAACACACAAGTAAGTCCAATTACAATTGCCCACCCAGGCACCTTGCCTAAGCATAATATCAGTGTTATTGAGCAGGCCATAAAAATGGGATTGGCTTTAAATTGCAACATCACACGTTATAACCAATTTGACCGTAAGAATTATTTTTATGCAGATTTGCCAAAGGGTTACCAAATAACCCAAGATAAAACCCCTATTTGCACAGGCGGTTTTGTTAAAATAAAACTCAAAGACGGCAATGAAAAGAAGATTGGATTAACCAGAATCCATATGGAAGAAGACAGTGGCAAAAGCATGCATGACCAAGACTTATATGATACCTTGGTAGATTACAACCGTGCAGGTGTGCCACTAATTGAAATCGTTAGTGAACCAGAAATAAGAAGTAGTGAAGAAGCTTATGAATACGTAAGTGAGGTTAGAAAACTGGTTCGTTATTTAGGTATATGTGATGGAAACATGGAAGAAGGATCTATGCGTTGCGATGCCAATATTTCTATCAGAGAAACTGGCACAACAGCATTTGGAACCAAAGTAGAGGTTAAAAACATGAACTCAATTAGCAATGTTAGAAGGGCTATTGAGAGTGAGATTATTCGCCAAACTGAAATGAAGACCAATGGTGAAGAAATTGTATCTGAAACCAGAGGATTCAATGCTTTAAAAGGAAATACTTTTAGCATGAGAAGCAAAGAAGCCGCGAATGATTACCGTTATTTCCCTGAACCTGACTTGCCACCTTTCCGCATAACAGATGAATTTTTAAATCAAATCAAAATTAACCTTCCTCAGTTACCTGAAGAAATGTATTTGAAATTCAGAAATGAATTTGGATTGTCAGAATACGATGCACAAACGATTACAGACGACAAACAAACCGCTCTATACTATATTGAATTAAGCAAGTTTTGTAAAAATTACAAAGCTGCAGCCAATTGGGTTCTTGGAAGTGTTAAGTCTTTTTTAAATGAGACTGCAAGCGATATCAATGATTTCAAACTTAAACCAGAATCTTTATCAGCACTCATTGCTTTAATCGATGAAGGACTGTTAAGCAATACTGCGGCAGCGCAACAAGTGTTTCCAATGATGGTTAAGCACCCTGAAAAAACAGCGCTTGAAATTGCTGAAACATTAAATGTTATTCAGTCAAATGACAGCGGTTTGATTGATGCAGTTGTTAAAGAAGCCTTGTCGAAGTATCCTGAAAAAATAGAAGAATACAAAGCAGGCAAAAAAGGACTATTAGGTCTGTTTATTGGAGAAGCAATGAAGTTGAGCAAAGGGAAAGCAGATCCTAAAGCACTGAACAAAGCAGTTGCTGAGGCATTAGATGCATAAAATTTACTTATTCTTCTGTTGCTATCTTAAAGATTTTGTTTTTTCTATACATTAGAAAAGCCATAATAAAATTAACAATGATTAGATTGCCAATTTCCAAGGTGAAAATTTGAGAGTCTTGATCGAATTTTATTGAATTAATTATTCTTTGAGACAAGATATAAAATAAGACGCAAGTTCCAATTGCAACTATACCAGCCAATATTTTACCGAATTTCTGATCGTTCATGAATAACTGCATATGAAACAATACAATTAAAATTACTGCAGGGAAATTTACACTGTTACTGTGTTCAATGTTTACCGAAAGGTAGAACCAAAAAATAGAAACCATAATGAAATAAAATTCTGGTAACCATTTCAAATTTAGGAAAAATTGTTTCATACTATTGTTGATTTTTTATTGGTGTGTTTCAATAATTCAAGTTTTCAACAATTCGCTTCCACAATTATAGAAACAAATAATTGAAAACCAAAATTAATTTAAAAAAAGTATATTTGTTTTAGCAAATGAAATATTTTTCCCTCTACGCAATTATAGTATTTTCAAGCATAAGCGGTATTTCCAAAGACATTAAATACCCAAACAACTTCTACATGCCCAAAATAGTAGACGGAAGAATCTTAAAAGGTTCAAAACCTATACTTGGTACATATTTGTACATGAAAGAAACTGAGGTTAGCAACCAAGAATACAAGATATTTTTGAGTTGGGCAAAACGGATTGATAAATCATTTTACAACTTAGTTTACCCAGACACCAATGTTTGGGGAAAAGGGTTTGAGGCATTTAAAAGCAACTATTTTCAATCCAACGCATTTCTTAATATGCCCATGCTTGGAGTGAGCCAAAAGCAAGCAAAGCTCTATTGCTCATGGCTTCAAGATAATTATAATGAATACTTCAGTACCAATTCAGATAGCAAAATTAAAAAAGTCATTGTTAGACTTCCTAGTGAAATAGAATGGATAATGGCCGCAGAAGGCGGTCAAAAACCTGGTGCTAATTTCCCATGGGCATGCGAGGGTGTAAGATATTGCGGTCCTGACAAGAGTCACTTAGGTAAGTTTTTGCTCAATTGCAAAATGGGAACCATTTCATACGAAACATTTCAACCGTATAATACGATGGTCACAACTGAGGTTTACTCCTATTGGCCCAATGCTTATGGTTTATACAATATGAGTGGAAATGTTGCTGAATGGTTAGAAGAAGAAGGACTTTCAAAAGGTGGCAGTTGGAATACTACCCCATATAACTGTCGAATAAATTATGTAGCACAGTATTCAAAAGATGGCGCAGCCTCTTCGCATATAGGATTTAGATATGTCATTGAGGTGGTTGAAACTTATGACGATAAAACAATCCCCAAATTTGAGATTCAAAATAAAATGAATTCAAATGGATTCGAGTATATCCCAAAACAAAACAACTCTGATAATTTAAAATTCATGAGCAATGAAATCAGCAACCAAGAATACAAACAGTTTCTGATTGAAAATAATGACAGCATTTTAAAACCCAAAGCAGGCATTTGGAAACCATTTTTTAGATACAGCTATTTTGAACAATATGCGTGTCATTCAGCGTTCAATAATTTTCCAGTTGTAGGGATTACGTATGAATCTGCCCTTGCCTATTGCAAATGGTTGGGCCAGAAATACAATTCCAATCCAAAAAGAGAATACCAAAAAGTGGTTTTTAGATTGCCCAATGAGAGCGAGTGGATGCATGCTGCTTATGGCGGATACAAGAATCTTTATGGTTGGGGAGGAAGTTATACGCGAAATAGCCGAGGTTGTTATTTAGCGAATTTTGCACCTCTGGAAGACCAATATCTTTATCAAGACAGCAATAATATTTATTCTTGGGTAAACAACAATGGAATTGCAATGAGCAAAACAGCTGATGCTGCATTAATTCCTCATTTTACAACTTCCTATTTTCCAAACAACTATGGAATGTATAACTGTTCAGGCAATGTTGCAGAAATGATAGAAGAAAAAGGCACATCCAAAGGTGGGTCATGGGTTTCAACCCAATATGACATCATGCTGATTTCTAAAGAAAAATATATAGAGCCCAATGCCACATTAGACTTTAGGGTATTGGCCGAAGTTATAGAACGTTAATTAGAAAGGAGAAACAAACAAGCTAAATGCTTGGTATTTCTTGTCTTTTTCAGATAAAATTGGATTGCTAACAGACCAATTAATATTAAACTCACGATCATCCCAAGCCAAGCCACCTTCACACTCTGGGTGGTAAGTATCCGTGCATTTATACGAAAAAATGGTTTGGTCTTCTAAGGTTGCAAATCCATGGGCGAATCCTGGCGGAATATAAAGCATTAAGAAATTATCCTCACTTAGCTCAACTGAATAGCTTTTCCCATAAGTGGTAGAATTTTTTCTGATGTCTACAACCACATCTTGCACGGCACCTTTGATTACCCTTACCAATTTGCCTTGTGCATGGGGCGGTGATTGAAAATGCAGGCCTCTTACTATGCCTTTGTTTGAAAGTGATTGATTGTCTTGGATAAAGTTCTCTTTAATACCAATGGATTCAAACTTTTCTCGATTAAATGATTCAAAAAAATACCCTCTTTCATCTATAAATACTTTGGGTTTAATCAATATCAATCCTTTAAAACCCGTTTCAATCAATTCCATATGCAAAAATAAGGTCTTAACACTATATTATAAACCCCGATTTAAAATAGTCATCAACAAGAATTTGACTTCATGTTTTGAAGAATAAAAAGTAAGTTTGCATTAGAAATGAAGCTTATCAAATCTATATTGATTGCAATGGTGTCAGGCATAATCTTATTAAGTTTATTTGGCCTTTATGTATACAAATCTCCTGCTTTAAAGATTAACAAAGAACAATTTGTTTATGTAGACAGTGCTGACAACATTCAAACCATAAGTAAAAAACTAGAATCAAATTGCGGATTAAAGTTCCCTTTTATATTTGAAGCCATTTCAGAAAAAATAAATTTAAACAGGTGGGTAAAAGCAGGGCGTTATACGGTTACACCCAAAATGAACCTAGTAGAATTGGCAAAGACTTTTAGAGACGGAAAAATGAAAACAGTTAATTTGGTTATAAGGCCATTGATAAGTTTAGAAAAATTTGCTGCACTATGTGGTGAAAAATTAGAAGGTGACAGCAGTGAATACTTTAATGCATTAAACGATACCGCTTTTTGCAAAAGTTTAGGATTTACTAAAGAAACGATTTATGCCTTAATTCTACCTGACACCTACAACGTCTATTGGCATAGCAGCGCAAAAGAGTTGCTAAGCAAATTGTCTGTAGAATATCTACAATATTGGATTATTGAACGAAAGGAGAAAGCCGAAGCTATAGGCTTAACTCCTATTGAAGTTTCAATATTGGCGAGTATTGTTTCAAAGGAAACGAATAAATACGATGAAATGCCAATGGTGGCGGGCATGTATTTAAACCGCTTGCGCATTGGCATGCCCTTGCAAGCAGATCCTACCATTAAGTTTGCCTTAAATGAACCCGCCTTAAAGCGTGTGTTAAAAGTCCATTTGAGTGTCCAATCGCCATACAACACGTATGTAAACAAAGGCTTACCACCGGGACCGATTTGCATTCCATCCAAACAATCCATAGTTGCCGTATTAAATGCAGCAAGTCACAACTATCTATACATGTGCGCCAAAGAAGATTTCAGTGGCTACCACAACTTTGCAAAAGATTATAGTTTGCATTTACAAAACGCCAAGCGCTATCAAAAGGCACTTGATGAATTGCTTAATAAATAAATCCGAATGGATTATAGATTAAATATACATGGTCGCTTATTTAGCGATTTGTTTGTCTTTGTTTTGCTCATACAATAAGCTGTCAAATTTCATCGGATCCACCTCTGTCTTAGGTTGCACTATTTTTATTTTTGGCTTGTTGTGTATGTATTTAAAATACATAAACAAAGCAGATCCAACAAATAAAGAAACAAAAGCGATTAATACAGCAAGCTTCTTAAATTGATTTTTCATAAGCGGTTAAAAACTTCTTCCAATACCAATTACCCAACGACTTTGTACAAATCCTTTGTCGGTATATGGGGCAGTATTTAAAACAAAAGGCATATCAAATCTAAGAGTAAACGGTTGAATTAAATTGCGTTTACCCCATTTTGAAATTGTCATGCAAGTTCCGAGACCAGCATCCATTCTCCAAGGTGAGTATACCGAGTTAACTATGTTGCTGTTGTATATAACGCCTGCATCTGCAAAAGCATACAAGTCCATTTTCAACCAGTTTCTTGTCAATTTAGGCGCAAATTTCACCAAACGATCGAAGTCAATTTCAACAGATGCCGATAAGCCGCCGTTGCCTTTGTAAAGTTGGTAAACTAAGTTGTCTTTAGTTACTGGCGCTAAGTACCCTGCATAACCACGCAAGTTTAGTCCACCACCCTTTTGAAAATGGTTAATGCCGCTTCCATATCCTAGATACTCTTGAGGAATCCATCCACGTGAACGTGTGAATTTGCTTTCTAACATATCCTCCATATTGGCAGAAGCTAAGTTAAGCATCACCTCTTCAGGAATAGAACTACCTTCTATGTGTTGGAAATAGAATCTTGTTTTGACATCTATTTTTCCAAAATGGTTGTTGTTTATTACTTCTAATTTGAATGAACCATAAGCATAGTCTTTAGTCAAACTACTTCCTCTTAAAGAAGACTTAATTATTCCATTTCCTCTTTTGTAACGGTAGTTTCTATTGAAATCAATGATTATGCTGCGGTTGCTTTTGTATTCGCGGTTTACACTTGCAGCATAAGGCCAGTAAACGCTCGCATTGCTATCCATAGAAATGGATTTGAAATGAATGTTCACAAAGTTTTTACCAAAAGTTTTTTTGAATCCCAAATCATCATAGTATACTCCGTCTAAGTAACGTGTATCCCAAAATAAATAGGCATCTCTTCCCACAAGGTTAGAATATTGAAGCCTGTATGAGAATGGCCTTCTAACTTCAGTGGAATATTTCTTTTCTGCGCCAATACCTGAATTATACCATAGATTAAAGTCAAGAACATGTTTAACTTTTGCATATTCAAAACGAGAGTGGGCACCAATTTTCAATCCATCTACAGCGTTAAACCACAAATCAGGACGCAGATAAACATTCTGATGGTTAAAGCTAGAAGTTTGAGCAATACCTTTATCGAATTTAACAATTGAAGGTAAGGCGTAATTATTTCCATCCATTCGATTATCCAATCTGTATATATCTGCCAAACGGTGGGTGGTATCTATTTCTATAGTTCTGATTTTGTGCTCTAGCACAACGGTATCTAGGTACTTTTGGTTTAGCAAGCCCCAACCTTTCCAAGTTTTGAGCAATGTCCTGCCCTCTTGTTTGGCGAAATAGGTATTTGGAATTAGGTATTCGTAGTTTTTGTTTTTCTTGTCTTTAATGGTAAGGTCAATAGGCATTTGCATGTCGCC
Organism: Bacteroidota bacterium; assembly: GCA_947451105.1. Taxonomy (GTDB): domain Bacteria; phylum Bacteroidota; class Bacteroidia; order NS11-12g; family UBA955; genus JABMMZ01. Next base: position 16,605 of record CANFXY010000055.1, read on the forward strand.
TTTGCGTTTAAGTTCTATTTGATAGTAATATTTACCGTCGCTAGAATTGCGTTTAATTCTTTGGAATCCAATTAATTTATAGTCGATAGACTTGGTGGTTTCCATCCATTGATCGAAAAACCAATTCAAATCAACCTTGCTGTATTCAATAATGGCTTGTCTAAAATCATCTGGATAAGGATGGGCAAATTTCCACTTATTGAAATAGTGTTTCATTGCGCTTAAAAACAATGTATCGCCAAGCACATATTGAAGGTTATACAACATGGTGGCTGTTTTGTAATACACGTGTCTATAACCGCCGCCGTGTCCGATGGCTGAACCAAAATCGTCGCTATGTGTATTTAAAGGCTCATCATTTTTATTTATTGCATCGTTTAAATATCCATTGTACACCGCTTGCTCGTCGTATGAATTGGCATGCATTGGTATGTTGTTGTATCGTTTGATACTCCAAGAAGTTAAAAACTGGGTGAAACCTTCATCGAGCATAGCTCTGTAGGTTTCGTTGTTACCAATCATACCAAAAAACCAATTGTGTCCAACTTCATGGGCTATTACGTATTGGTGACCAGGCCAATTTCCGCCGTTTAAAGTAATCATTGGGTATTCCATACCATCGCGTGCATCGGCTGCAACAATTTTTGGCCATCCGTACATTCCAAAATCATTGCTGTAAGTTTCCACTAC
>CANFXY010000056.1 GCA_947451105.1 Bacteroidota bacterium
TAGTAATTTTGCTAATGAGGCTGCAATAATGCCTTTTCCCAATGAGGATGTAACGCCGCCGGTTACGAAAACGTATTTACATTTCTGTTCCATATAATAAGTGTGGTTAAATGAAGTCCTATAATCGACTATAATTCAATGAAAATTCGAATCCTTTTTTGATTATAGATGGAGCAGATAACCGGATGACAAAGGTAGTCCTTTTTATTAAATCATCTCAGGATTCATTTTCAAGAAATTGTCAACAGTTAGAAGATCTTCAGGTGTGTCGATTGCAGGACTGACAAAATCTGTTTCTGTAACATGGATTTTATACCCGTTTTCCAACCAGCGAAGTTGTTCTAAACTTTCTGCAATTTCCAAACTAGATGGTTTTAATTGACTCAATCCATGGATGACATTTGCTCTAAATGCATAAATTCCTATGTGTCTGAAATACTTAAATGAGTCTTTCCATTCGCTTTCGCTTTGATTGCGTATACTTGGTATACTCTGTCTTGAAAAATATAAAGCCAATCCATTCGATTGACTCACCACTTTAACAATGTTAGGGTTGAATAAATCAGGAGAATTTAAAATGGGCTTTTTTAATGTTGCAATTTCAACCTCAGGATTTTCAAATGCTTTTACCAAGGCCTCTATCTGACTTGGCAAAATAAAAGGTTCGTCGCCTTGCAAATTGACCACAATATCTATTGGTTCATTTTGTTTGCTGTATACTTCAAAACATCTGTCCGTTCCACTGACATGATCGCTCGATGTCATCGCACTCTCTCCGAATTCTAAAACATGTTGATGAATTCTCTCGTCGTCTGTGGCAACAAGAACCTTGGCGTTAAGCTTTGTTTTTAAAGCTTGCTCATAAGTGCGCCTAACCAGCGATTTGCCATGGATATCAATCAATGGCTTTCCCTCAAATCTTGTGGATCCGTATCGAGATGGTATAATTATTAAGATGTTCATCCTTTGGTTTCTTGATTAAAATGATACGCTCATGCCTATTTTTATTCCAAAACGTCTGACACCTGGGTTGTTTAATTGGGTGATGCGGTGAACAGCCACAACCTGTAGGACTTTAAAAATATTTTCAATACCATAGGCCACTTCAACATATGGGTCGCGGTTGATTCTGTTGTCAATTGGAGTTACTTCGATACTTTTGTCATCCCATCGTGGAATTAAATCGATGTTCTTTTGACTTATTCCACCCAATACGGCGCGTCCTTCACAAAATTCTCTCCACTTTAATTTTTTCATGAGTGGAATTCTGTTGAATATCGCGCCATTAAAATGATGCTCCATTTTGAAAAACACACTTTTATCGGTTATGAACTCGAAAAAATTCATGAGGTTGTAAGATGATGAACTGTATACAAATGATTGATTACCTCTGTGAACTTCTAAAAGTGGATAGGGAAGTGCTTCGAAAATTTTTGTTCCCGAAAGGGTAAAGTCTGTTCGTCCCCAATAGCCAAAACTCAATCCTTTTTCTACAGTAGCGGTTAATCTGTTGTAATTAAATCTACTGCCCAAAACGCCTTTTAGGCCTCGTGTGTAATTAATTGACAATGCCAACCCACCGGGCTTTGATTGACGAACGCGTTCATTGTCGTTTTGCAAATAATATTCCTTTGGCGCCCATCGCAAACTGAACGTAGCTGTTGCATTGGTAAAGTCGCTCGATTTAAAAACAGTGTCAGGTGGTGAATCAAAATAAGCAAAATTAAATTTATTGTTTACTGGCTCAAATCGGTATTCCTTATGCATTAATACGATTTTGGCATTCCAGCCTTTTGTGAATTCGCTGTTAAACCAAAACTTTGATTCTTGGGTTCTGTTCAGCTGACTAGCTGCAAATACTGAAACGGCAGTGAATAAATTGCTGGATCCATAATAGTCATCCGTTACGCCAATTTGTTCAACATCTTTCTTGTATGAAGCACCCATCATGGTCCAGTGTTTGCGACTTAATACCTGTTCTGCTTGGGCTTTGAATTTAAATTGCCTGTCGCTGAACCCATAGGCACCATAGCCACTGAGTATGTAACGCTTGCTAAAACTAAAATTGGTTTTTGCCCCTATTCTTACTCTATGTCCCTCAAGCACATTGTATCCATATATCAAAGCATAAGGTCCCCAATCAATTTTTCCAATAGTCTTGTATCCATTGAATATAATATTGATAAACTCAACATAATTCTTGATGACTTTGATATTGGTTAAAGTGTCAATTTTCGCAATGACTCTTTTCTCGTCATCAGACAATTCTTCGTGCCTAGCACTGTCCCAAAATGCATCTGATTTTTGCGTCGCATCTTCTGATAAAGTAATAGGGTAGTCGAAGAACTTTCTGGTCCGTTCTGAATTAACCAATATTTTCTCATATGAATTGCTAAACATGGCAATCATGCCAGCAGATTTTTTTGAAATCTCTGCAATGTCAATGAGTATTCTTGTTTTCACCGGCATATACGCACCACTGCTTGTAGGCTCAAGTACTTGCGTGATTTTTAATTTTTCTACAAAGTTTAAATTGGCTTTGTTTGTAATGCTCAAAGTTAAGGACCTCAACGCAAACGTTGAATCTTCAATCCAAATATATCCAGTAAACACCAAATCCAAGGGATTCTTTGGAGTCACCTCTATTTGGTATATTTTTTTATTGCTGCCCTCTGGGTAATTAGACCCAACCAATTTGTAATTGTAATAGGTAAAAGACGACTTGCTTATTGGTGAAATGAAGTTCTTTTCTAAAATAGGCAAGATGTTGTCATTGAAATTATACTGTTGAAAGGTGGAACCCAACAACTGCGATAAGAACGTTCCGTCTTCTACGCCCACACCTTTCACTCTTGAAGCAATGATAACTTCTTTGTTCTGCTTTGGGTTTTTGTTAAAATAAAAATTACTTAAATTTTCTGATAGGAATATTGGCAACACCAACTTGTTTTTATCTTCGCTTAAATAGGATAAGGTGTCAAATATACCTTCCACACTTTTTAACAGCCTTTTGTTTTTAAGTTCTTCCGAAACATTGTTGACTGCGATTTGAATTTTGGTGAAACTCTCACATTCAAATGAGTTAAGCTTTTCTATGTTGTATAGATATTTGTTGTCTTGTGCCTTTTCAATGACTTTAATTGCCCGATTGACCTTGTTAACTGTTTTTACGCCAATCAAATTGGTTTCCTTAACATTTAATCTAATTTGAATAACCTGTGTAATGCCTTTTGAGATTTTAATTCTTTGGGTTTCATATCCAACATAAGAGACTATAAGCGTGTCCGAATTGCTGCGGGTTTTAGCCGTAAATGTGCCTTCAAAGCTGCTCACACAACGGTCTTCAGTTCCTGAAAAAACCAACATGGCTCCTGTAATTACTTCATTGGTTTTTACATCTATTATTTTTCCTTTTACAACCGTTAAGTCTTGTGCCCAAATGTTGGGAATAAAAGTTAATAGCAGACTAATTAGCAAAATACGCATCCATGCAAATGTATACTTTATAAAACAAAATCTCTTTGATTGTGAAGTGAAAAACTTCCCCAAATTGTTAATAATGCGCGTCAGGTGTATGATTTATCTATTTCATTTGATGCGTGATTTAATGGGTCTAATCGTTTGATAAATTGTTTAAAGAAAAACGAACAAAAAGTTTCTTTGTTTAATTTTTAATCTATATTTGCATCCGGTAACGGTTCCATATTTTAAGTAATTAGAATTGGATTAAAAGGGAACAAGGGTGAAAATCCCTGACATTTCCCGATGCTGTAAGTTTCTGTATTTAAGGATACAATTTCCGGTTTAATACCACTGTCATTTTTGATGGGAAGGTTCGGAAATCATGAAACGAGTCAGAAGACCTGCCTTACCAATCATGTTTCATGGCTTTCGGAGAAAAGGCCTGGAGTGTATCAATATTAAGCCATTGAGCATTTCTGTTTTTCCGTTGCTATGCGCATTTTGACCAATGAAGGCATTATTGCTCATATTGACTGTTTCCCTTAGCCCGTTTTTGCATGCTGCAAAAGAGGGGGATACATCTATATGGAGAAGTTTTGAGTTGATCGCATCAAAAGGAAACGTCAATTCTGGATCGGTTAAAATTAACTTACCTAGCGCTCAAGATGGAAGTTTGGCCGATGTACTCAATAAGAACAGTGCATTGTTTATTAAGTATTACAGTCCCGGGAGTTTGGCAAGTACCTCCATGCGTGGAATGGGCGCACAACACACCGCAATTTTATGGAATGGCATTAACCTTCAAAGCTGTATGAACAGCATATTGGATTTGAATCTTTTGCCAATGTTTTTCTTGGATAAAGCTTCGATAGAAACTGGTGCTAATGCCGCCGCATGTGGCAATGGCGCGATTGCAGGTGCCATTATTCTTAACAATGAATCAAAAGAAAATTCAAAGACCTATGGAGAAATTGGTATTGGTAGTTTCGGACAATTAAACATGGGATTAGGTGCAGGCGTAAAGTTAAAAAAACTGTTTCTAAATACCCGATTGCTGAAGCGTCAGACTCAAAATGATTTTGAGTACTACAATTTTTTTAAATCGGATAAGCCATTGGAAAGAATGCAAAACAACCAATTCAATCAACTTGGTTTTATGCAAGAGGCTTCACTATCGTTTAAAAACAAACACACACTGTATTTTAATTATTGGTATTTGGAAACCAAAAGACAATTGCCCTCAGTAATGGGCTCGTCTCTATTGGCTAAGGAACACCAAGACGATTACAATACCTTACTGCTGCTCAAACATGAATATAAAATAAATCCCAAAACCAGTTTAATCAACAAGATTGCTTATACTTCTGAGAACATCAACTATTTCAATGCGTTTTATCCAGATGCTTACAATGCGGCCAAATCTATTGTTGCAGAATCAGAATTTAAATCTCAATTGAACCGGTCGTTGGAATTAATTACTTCCATAAATAATACCTTTCAAAAGGCATGGACGGATGGCTATAGGCCTGGTATTGATCGAAATTTAAGTTCTCTTTTTGCCAAATTAACATGGACTGCTAAATCGCCGAAACTTAAAATCAGTTTTGCCGATAGACAAATGTTCTATGATTCAAAACTTGCACCGATGACCCCCGATTTAGGCATCGAATTTCAAGCAAGTAAATCAATCAAATTAAAAAGCAATGCAGCCTACAGTTTTCGATTGCCATCCTTTAATGATTTGTATTGGCAAGGTGGAGGAAATGTTAATTTGTTGCCTGAAAAAGGAAAGAAAATTGAGGCTAGTATTGAATACAAACTTAAAAGCTTTAAACTTGGATTAACTGGCTTCTTTCACCATGTAGACAATTGGATCATGTGGATTCCCTCCGGTGGCGCTGCCTCATGGAAAGCAAGTAATGCAAAAGAAATTGAAAGCAAAGGTTTTGAATTGGCGACAGAATACAAATATTTAATCAGCCCAAATTCTTTTCTTAAATTCTATGGCCGCTATCAATTTGTTGTCAGTGTAAACACCGATGTGTATGGTGCTGATAAGTCACTAGTTGGCAAGCAATTGTTTTATACACCAAAACAAACAGGAATTGCAAATGTGCAATATCTGTTTGGTAAAAATAGAATATCATTAAGTTCAACCTTAACCGGAAGTCGTTATTCAACAGCCGATAACAACGCAGATGCTCTGCTGAAAGCCTACGCCTTGTATAATTTTTCTTTGGCAAGAGACTTATACTACAAGTCCTTCAAAAGCTCAATAGAATTTACCGTTTCCAATCTCATGAATACAAATTATTATGTATTTGAAAACCGACCAATGCCATTAAGAAACTATCAATTAACATTTAAATTTAATATAAATTATGAACATAAATAAATTAAGCTGCTTTGTAGCTGTCATTCTAATCACTTTTGCTTCTTGTGAAAAAGATGAAAACATAACAATTGAAACAGAAAATTACAAAGGTGTTTTTGTTGTTAATGAAGGTGGTTTTGCAAAATCAAATGGCAGTATTGGTTTATACAAACCAGGCGAAAAAAAATATTTTGATGCCTTTAAAAAAGCAAATGCTTTACCTCTTGGAGACGTTGTGCAATCGATGTCTTTGATTGGAACCAATTACTACATCGTTGTAAATAACTCCAATAAAATAGAGGTTGTTTCTCGAAATGATTTCAAATCGGTAAGCACAATTTCAACGCCATCACCAAGATATGTATTGGATGTTTCTTATACCAAAGCATATGTGAGCAATTTCTACAACAACTCAATAAAAGTATTAGACTTAAACACTAATAGCATTTCCAAATCTATTGAAATTTACCACAACAGCGATCAAATGGCTTTAATGAACAAAAAAGTTTACATCACAACTTTTGACAATAAATTAATGGTTCTTAATTCGGTCAACGATGCTTTAGTGGATTCGATTGTAACAGCGCCAGGTTTAAGTAAGATTGTAAATATTGGGGCATCAAGACTAGCGGTTCTTTGTACAGGTGTGGTTGATTGGAACAATGGCAGTGTCATCGAAAATGGAAAAATTCAAATTATAAATCTTGGCAATGTAGTAGAAAGTTCATTCAACTTGAGTTCTGGAAGTTATGGTGGATCCATGGTATATGTTAGCAATACTGGTCTATTGTATTTTTCTTTAGGAAACGATAAGATATATAAAATGGATCTTTCTGGCGTGGTTACTGAATTTGTAACCTTAGATGCAGGTAGAAATGTATATGGCCTAACTTATAATGCTGCGAATTCTAGTTTATATGTTACCGATGCAGGTGATTTTAATTCTGCTGGTAAAGTAATTGTATACGACCTATCAGGAAATAAAACTCTAGAATTTGATGCAGGAATTGCGCCCAATGCTGTTTTAATCAACGAATAATTGCGGTTTTATACGTCGTTAATATTGGTCTTTCTTCTAACTGCTTGTGTTCAAAAACAGGAGCGTCAAAAGACTGATCAAGCTATTGATTTTGTTAAAATTGAGTATTCGAAGATGTTTGGAATCGCCAAATTCAAGGACTATTCTCAATTGTTTTTTCTTGACAACGCAGATACTACCTGGAGTTTGAGAAATGATGAGCTTCAACCAAATCTAAAATTGGCTGTTCTTTCTTCTGTATTTGCAGGATATCTTGAATTGTTGAAAAAGCAAGATCAAATTATTGGAGTAGACAATTATAAGTATTATTGTGATTCAGTCTTAAATGACCGTTTTGTTCAGAAAAAAGTAACAGAAGTAGGTGAGGAGGGGCAGATAAATTTAAATAAACTTCTGCTTTCAAAACCAGACGTCTTAATTAGCAGTTCCTTTCTAACTCAAGATAAATCATTGACCAAGCGTTTGAAAAACTCAGGCATTAAAGTTGTTTATTGTGACAATTTTAAAGAACAAAATCCTTTAGCTAGGGCAGAGTGGATTAAGCTTTTTGGGTTTTTGTTAAATTGTCAAACCGCTGCAGATTCGATATTCAACACGGTAGTTGCTGCATACAAAGAGCAAATCTCAAATGTTTCTCCAAGTGCAAAAAAGCCATTGGTCCTAACCGATGCTTTGTATTCGGATGTATGGAATGTGCCAGGTGGAAATTCATACACAGCCAAATTAATTGAGGATGCCTATGGATTGTATGTTTTTGCGGATAAAAAAGATTTATTCTCTTATCCTTTAAGTTTTGAATTGGTATTAAAAAAAGCCCAACATGCCAATATTTGGATACATGTTAACCAATATAAAACCAAGGATGAACTATACAAAGCCAATAACAGATACGCGTTTTTAAATGTATTCAAAGAATCTAAAATTTATAACAACAACAAACGCGAAAATAAATATGGAGGCAACGATTTTTGGGAAATTGGGGTTGTAAGACCAGACATTGTACTCAAGGATTTGATATCGATTTTCAACAATCCAAATATTTCTGAAGAGAAATTGTATTTTTATACCCGTGTCGATTAGATTTGCATTTTAATCGTGCTGTTTAATTCCTGGATATTCTTTTTATTCTTGCCGCTTGTTTTTGCAGCTGTATACGCAGTGCCGCAAAAATACAGATGGATTATTCTGCTCGTTGCTTCTTATGTTTTTTATGGTTGGTGGAATGCTGATTTCTTAATTATTATAGCTTTCTCAACTGTTCTAGATTATTTCTGCGCCCTCAAAATCGAAGATTCAGAAAACCAATATATAAGGAAACGTTGGGCGGCACTAAGTTTGGGGATTAACCTAGGTATTCTGTTTTTGTTTAAATATTTTTATTTCTTTATCGGCAGTACAGCTTGGATGCAAGATTTTGTTAGTCCGCATCAAAAGTTAAAAGATCTTGTTGAGTTTTTTGGTAAATCATTGCCCGTTGGAATTTCTTTTTACACGTTTCAAACCATGAGTTATACCTTGGATGTGTATTACAAAAGAGCAAAACCAGAACGCCATTTGGGTCAATTTGCCTTGTTTGTTTCTTATTTTCCTCAATTGGTTGCTGGTCCAATCGAACGTTTTACCCATTTAAATGAGCAATTAAAAGTTGAACACAAATTGCTTTACCAAAACTTACAATTAGGTTTTCGTTTAATGCTGTATGGCTTCTTTGTTAAAATGGTTATAGCCGACAACCTTTCATATACAGTTAGTTCTATTTTCAATGACCCTGGAAAATGGAAGTATTACTGGAATATCATTGGGGTTTTGAGTTTTGGTTTTCAAATTTACGCCGACTTTTTTGGTTATTCGTTAATCGCTCAAGGGGTCGCCAAATTGTTCGGTATTGAATTGATGGACAACTTTAACCGCCCTTATCTTTCAAACAATATCAGCGAGTTTTGGAAGCGATGGCACATCTCTTTGAGTACTTGGTTTCGCGATTACGTATACATTCCATTGGGTGGAAATAGGGTATCACATTCTAAATGGATATTCAATATCATGTTGGTGTTCGTTTTGAGTGGCCTTTGGCACGGTGCCAATTATACCTTTTTGATTTGGGGTGCTTTGCATGGTCTGTTTTACCTTGTGGAGCGCTTTTCGCCTTTTTCTTTGAAATTTAAATGGCTAAATATCGTGATAACATTTTTGGCCGTTGCTTTTGCATGGATTTTCTTTAGGGCAGAAAACCTTGACCAAGCATTTCAAGTCATTAAAGGTTTGGCTGGTGCCCTCGACGGACAAAGACAGTTGGATACGCAGCCATATATTTTCTTGTTGCTGTTGATTTTTGGAATTTTAGAACTCGCAAGAGGGAACAAACGCTTCGATCAATTTTGTGCCTCATATTCAGGCATTCAAAGATGGACGCTCTATTGCTTTTTAATATTTTGTATCTTGACCGTTTGTGGTTCTGAATACAGTGCCTTTATTTATTTTAAATTCTAATGATAGTAAATGTAAAGCATACCGTTTATAAATTTTTAGCAGTGGTCTTCACTGTTTATATCAGTGCTTTTGTTTACATGAAGATTTATTGGGTGCCTGAGCTGAAAGACCAAGGTCCAATGCTTTTCAACCTCTTGGAATTTGAATGGCACAACGATGCCTTGTATATTGGCGAGTCATCCAACTATTGGATTGCGCCAGAAGACCAAGACAAAAGAACCATCAGTGACATGATCAATGATAGTTTACCAGGGTATAGATTAAGTGGTATGCAAGTGCCAGCCTATCATGCGGGTATGTTTTTGCCCATCATCAATATGATTGATACCAAGAGCAGAGTTAAACATTTGGTGGTAACTATGAATCTGCGGTCGTTCGATAAACCATGGATTTTGTCCACCCAAGAAGGTGCACTAATGCGCGCAAAATGTTTCTACTACAGCAGCAATCCTGTCTACAATAGAATGTGTGCAGCTTTGGGTTATTATTATAATCCTAGCCCCGAGTCGCAAGATAAAAAAATGCTAGAGGCATTTGAATTTGATACATTAAAAGTGAATTTCCCTCTTAAATTTAATACCATCAAACGGTGGTGTGAACAAGAAAAGTTTCCGCTTCCACAAGGCGGTGAAGATTTTCCGAAAAGGGAATTGGCAGACCATTACATCAAAGCCTACGCATTCCAGATAGATACCAATACAAATCCACGTATTAAGGATTTTGATGCAATCGTCAAGGTGTGCAAACAAAAAAACATAAAACTGTATTTCAATATACTAGCCGAAAATATTGAATGGGCTGACAGTTTGGTCGGTAAAGAATTGGTTTATTTTATGAAAGCAAACCGCGATTTGTTGATTGCTCGTTACAGCAAAATGGGCGTTGTAATGGTGGATAATTTGGAACTGGTTCCTGGTAGATATTTTGGAGAAAAAAATTGGACCACCGAACATTACTCAGAACAAGGACGTAGAATAGTTGCGGTTAATGTCTGCCATGCCTTGATTAACGGAATGACAATTAAAAAATGAAGCAAATTTGTTTTTTAACCCTTTTTTGTTTTGAATGCTTGTTTTTAAATTGTTCGCGCCCAAAAAGTTATCAAACTTTAAATGGAGATTTAAAACAAATTAATGACTCTATAAGTGTTTATATTTTTCTAAATACAGATTGTCCTATTTGTCAAAAATACCAAGGGACTTTTAAGTCAATGGATTTAGATAAGACCCAAGTTTATTATGTTTTTCCCGGCAAACAAAACATAGAATTAATCAAAGAATTTTGTTTATTTGATTCTATTAATTTTAATGAGGTGATCTTAGATATTGATTACAGTTTATCAAAAGAATTGAAAGCGAATACCACTCCAGAGGCCATCATCAGAAAAGACAATAAAACATATTATAGTGGATTGATAGACGACCGTTTTACCTCAATTGGAACTTCAAAGCAAATTGCAAGTGTAAATTATATTGAGAATGCATTAAATTCGCTGCAGAAAAATGAAGCCATTAAAATACCCTATACAAAAGCTGTTGGTTGTTTTATTGAGCCTAATTAGTCTAATGTCTTGCAGTAGAAATTCCAGCCCTACTTTTTCAAACGACATTGCACCAATTGTGCATTCAAAATGTTCGCCCTGTCACCACAAAAACGGAACTGCACCTTTTGAATTGATCTCCTATAATGATGTTGCCAAAAGAGCAAAGATGATCGCCTTTGTTACGGCGAAGCGCTATATGCCGCCTTGGCCAGCCGATCAAACTTACAGCCATTTTTTAAATGAAAGGGTACTGTCTGATTTTGAGATAGAGCAAATTCAAAATTGGTTTAAAAACAAATGCCCTCAAGGTGATTTGTCTACTTTGAAATATCCAGATTTCAATATCAATAGATCTTCATTGGGGAAGCCAGATTTGATTTTGAATTTTCAAAACATAGAAATATTAAACGACAACAAGGACCGTTTTTATGTCGTAAAATTGCCATACGAAATGAAACAAGAACGCTATGTAAGAGCGCTTGAATTTGTTCCAGGGCAATACCAATATGCCCACCACGTCAATGGACACTATCTCAGATTTACGGATGAAACCAATCCGTTTTTGGGCCGTATGAAAACAGACATCGAATCGCCTGGCTACAATAAGGAGTTCATGGAAATGAACTTGATGAATTCAGATGGAAGCTTGCCTTTTAGAGTGCACTCTGCTGTTAATTACTTGCCCGGAGCATATGGTATTCAATACCCTATGGGCATTGGTGGTTTTTTAATGGGTAAAAAAGGGGCCTTTATAGCCAATGATTTTCATTTTGGTCCTTCGCGTAAATCTCTCATTGACAGCTCTAAAATTTATGTGTATTTTTCTGACAATGCACCTGAAAGAGCAACGTATGAAATAATGATGGGTACCAATGGCGTTTCTGAAATATTGCCACCTCTGGTTGTAGAGCCCAATACCATGAGCAAGCATGTGTCAAAATTGACCATTTACAACGATATTTCTGTTTTAACGGTTAACCCACACATGCATTTGATTGGAAAATCCTTCAAAGCCTATGCCCTTAAGCCAAATGGCGATACCCTTAAATTAATTTCAATCCCTAATTGGCAATTTCGTTGGCAATATTTTTATACCTACCAAACACCTCAGAAAGTGCCGAAGGGAAGCACCATCGTGTTAGAAGCTATATTTGACAACACGCTAAAAAATCCTAACAATCCAAATAACCCGCCGAAAACAATAAGTGAACGACTTGATAATGGAGGCGCAAGCATGAGAACCACCGATGAAATGCTGCAATTTATTATCACGTATATGCCTTATCAAAAAGGGGATGAAATAATTGATCTATCCAAACCATGAAATCGCTCAAACCATTATTTATATTATTTATTGTCTTGCTCTCATTGGTTGTATTTCTAATGTATGCTTTGCCTGTTTTAAGACCAGGTAAATTTTTTGGACCAGCAGATACCAAAGGGGGAAAGGACATGGTCATAAAAAACTATGGAGCTGCTATTGACAGTGCTGCCAATGTATTTGGTCTATCCGCTTCTTACCTTAAAGCGCTATGTATGCTAGAATGTAGTGGCAAGAAAAAGTTCCAAGCACGTTTTGAAGACCATGTTTACCGCAAATTGAAAAAAGTTAAATTCAAGCAGCTGAGCAATTATGAGCATGTTACACCTGAAATGTTGCAAGATGCAAACGATGAAGCGCTTAAAAACTTGGCCAGTAGTTGGGGACCTTTTCAATTGATGGGGTATAAATGCCTTTTGTTGGATATTAAAATTAGAGATATTCGAGGCGATCAAGCCGTATACTATGGCGTGAAATGGATAGATTTGACCTATGGGGAAACCTTGCGTGAAAAAAAGTACAAAGATGCTTTTCATATTCACAATACCGGTTCACCTTTCCCTAGCAATGGTATTTCAAAAACACATGATCCCAAATACTGCCACAATGGTTTGAAATATATGGATTGGTTTAACACGCATTAATAAATACCACCTATTTTAACTACCTTTGACCCACTGTTTTCTCCGAAGTATTTACTTATTGATTTGCATTAAAAATTATTAATTAAGTTCAAATTTGTAGCAAAGCTTAATAAAATAATTTCTTTCTTAATTGCATATTTCTCAAATTTTCCAAACCAATAGATTACTCGTTAGGCGCTTAATCGTAGATGATTTATTGGACTTCTCCGATTTGCATAGCGACAATGATGTAATGTTTTTTACCGAAACCAATGGCATTGACGCCGCCAAAAGTTTACTCGACTTTAACCGCATCATTATACAATACAATACGCCAGAAAATAATTTTTGGATCTGGGCCATTGTGAACAAATCAAACCAAGATTTTATCGGTATTTGTGTTTTCTCTAACAACAGTGCCAAAGAAATTGAATTGGGTTACAGACTCAATAAAAAGTATTGGCGTCTTGGCATCGGGAGCGAAGTGTTTAACGGATTGCTCAAGCATGCTTTTGAAACTGAAAAAGCGGAATCCGTTTTTGCAGAGAGCGATTCTTTTAATATTGCTTCACTTAAAATCATTGAGAAACATTTAAATTTTGTAAGTGAATACTACAACACTGAACTCAATCGACTTGATTTCTTATATAAATTAAGCAAGCAAGAATATTTTCAATTGCAGAAAAACTGCATTTAAAGTAAGTTTAATAAACCTTTTTGCCCGCTCTATTGGTCGATAAAACCTTTGTTTTTAATACCTCTTCTTTTTTTACCGTTAGTAAATTTTTGTCCATTACCACATAGTCGGCGTCTTTTCCATTCTCCAGACTCCCTTTTCGGTGTTCTAATTTGCAGGCTTTGGCTGCCCAAATGGTCATGCCCTTTAAGGCTTCTAGTGGGGATAGACTTTCATTGGTAAGAAAGGCTTCTTGATTAGGGATGTTTGCATTCTGCCTAAATACAGCACTGTAAAAAGTGAAAAACGGATTGATGTATTCAACAGGAAAATCTGTTCCTAATGGTAAATATCCATTTTGTTTCAATAAAGTTTTGTAGGCATAAGCACCTGGCATTCTGTCTTCACAAATTCTATCTTTTACCCACGGCGCATCGCTGCTTGCATGTGTAGGTTGAACACTCGGGATAACGCCATATTTGCCAAATAAATGAAAATCTTTTGGGTCAATTATTTGGGCATGCTCTATTCTCCATCGTCTATCTTCGCTGGGTTTCATCAGTTTGCCATACAATTCTAAAATTAATTTGTTAGCTGAATCTCCAATACAATGGGTGTTTACTTGGTATTTTGTTTTGCTGTATACGCGGGTGCAAAAATCTTCATAGTATTGCGCACTGTTCATCATCATACCTGTATGTTTGTGGTGGTCGCAATAATCGCGTTTCATTTTTGCGCCTCTGCTACCTAAAGCACCATCAGCGTATAATTTAAAACTCCCTATAAAGCTGTTGTCGTTCTCTAAGATTCCATTTTTTTCTGCATAATTTAGTCCAGCTTCTGTAGGATTTACCATTAGGTATAAATATATTGAAATTAGTTTTCTTTGTGAAATCGAATCTAAAAATTGACATTCGCTGATATCAAGTCCCGCATCAGCTAAAGTGGTCAATCCATAGGCATAACATTCTTTTTCTGCTTTCTGAAGAACTTTGATTAGTTCTTCTTTCTTTGTCTCTATCACATGTTTTTGAACCAAGTCAACCGCATGGTCAATCAATACGCCTGTGGGCACCCCATCTTTTAAAATGATTTCACCACCTTCACTTTGTTTGATGGATGAAAGCAATAAAATTTTTATCGAGGCGCTTTGTTCAGGTATAATGCCAGCAATTTCTAAGGCTTTATTGTTGCATATAGCCGCGTGACCATCTATTCTTTTTAAAATAACTGGTGTGTTGGGGTAGCGTTTGTTTAAGCTGTCGTTGTTTGGATAGTCTTTAATTTCCCAATCGTTCTGGTCCCATCCACGGCCTTGTATCCAAGCGCTTGGATTGTTCTTTACAAATGTATCTAAGCGGTTTAATACATCTTCCCAGGATTTTGTTCCAACCAAGTTGCAGGTCAAAAGTGTTTTTGCATATCCGTAAAAATGGCAATGGGCATCGATCAATCCTGGATAAACATATTGTCCTTTTATGTCTTGCATGCCTTCTTTTGGACATTCATATTTATCCAATAAAGTTTTGTCTCCAATCTCTAAGATTTTACCATCCTTAATCACCATCACTTCTGCTTCGTTTAATGAATCGTTCATGGTGATGATATGGGCGTTGAAAACAATGCTGTCAACCATTGTTTTCTTTTTGTTTGAGCAGGAAGTGCCGATGCAGATAAGGCATATAAGGGCAATAAATAATCTCATTTGTTTATGGCTTCAAATATAAAACAATATTGATGTATTAGAACCAATCACATCGCCTGAATTCAATTTGAATTTCATGTATTTTCAGCATTTCAATTGCTTAAATTTATGTATTTTTGCGGGATGAATTTTCCAAGCCCCAACCTGTTTGAAGAATATGAAGAATTGTTTCGCCGAATAGGTCGTGTGGCTGATGCAGATGGTTTGGAAATTTATTTGATAGGTGGTTTTGTTCGTGATATATACCTTCAACGAGAAAGCAAGGATATTGATATCGTTGTGGTTGGTAAAGGAATTGATTTTGCAAAGAAAGTTGCCTCTGATCTAAAAAAAGTAAAGTTGAGTTATTTCGAAAATTTCGGAACAGCCCAAATACTGTATCAAGATTTAATCCTTGAATTCGTTGGTGCCCGCAAAGAAAGCTATAGGAAAGACAGCCGCAAACCGCTCGTAGAGGAAGGTACTTTGAAGGATGACCAAGAAAGACGTGACCTTACCATTAATGCGATGGGGATTTCATTAAATGAAAAAACCTTCGGCAAATTGGTGGATCCTTTTGGTGGTATTGATGATTTAGATAGACAAATAATCAGAACGCCTTTAGACCCTGACACAACCTTTAGCGATGATCCTTTGCGCATGCTTCGTGCCATTCGTTTTGCTTCGCAATTGGGCTTTAGAATTGATGAAAATACTTTCGATGGTATTGAGAGAAACAAAGAAAGAATCTCAATTATCTCACAAGAACGCATAACCGACGAGCTGAATAAAATTATTCTATCACCAATGCCTTCCATTGGTTTTGAATATTTATTTGATACCGGTTTGCTAAAATTGATTTTCCCTGAAATGGTCGATTTGCATGGGGTTGAAACAAGAAACAACCTCAGCCATAAAGACAATTTTTACCACACCTTGCAAGTGCTAGATAACCTAGCA
>CANFXY010000057.1 GCA_947451105.1 Bacteroidota bacterium
CAATTGATCCACACGATACCACTTTGAATGTTGGCGGCCATGTTGTGGGCTTTGGTAATGTCTTGGGTCCATATGGTACAAGCCAATCCGTATTCGGTAGCGTTAGCCATTTCGAGTGCTTCGTCGGCCGAGTCAAAAGGCATAATGCTGACCACTGGTCCGAAAATCTCCTCGGTATTACAACGGCAATCGTAGGCCAGGTTTTCAACAATTGTAGGTTCAATAAACCAACCGTTTTCGTGGCCATCGATTTTCAATTGTTTGCCACCAAAAAGAATTTGTCCGCCTTCAGCCTTAGCCAATTCGATGTAGGACAAAACTTTTTCGAAGTGCATTTTGCTCACAATAGCACCAACACGAGATTCTTTAAGCAAAGGATTGCCTACCTGCAATTTGCTTACTTCAAGCAATAAAGCTGCTTTAAACTTTTCGTAAATGGGGCGTTCTATAAATATGCGGGATCCACAAAGGCAAATCTCACCTTGGTTAAGGAAAGAGGTTTGCACGGATGTTTTAAGTGCTTTTTCAAAATCGCAATCAGCGAAAATGATGTTGGGGTTTTTGCCACCAAGTTCAAGACTTAATTTCTTAAACATAGGCGCAGCAACGGAAGCAATGTGTTTGCCTGTTGAGGTACCACCTGTAAAAGAGATGGCTTTAATTTTTGGATGCGACACCAAGGCGGATCCAACTTTTGGTCCTAGACCATGAACAATATTGAGCACACCGGCAGGAAGGCCCGCTTCCATGCAGAGTTTAGACAAAATGAAAGCAGTCATTGGTGTAATTTCAGAAGGCTTGGCCACCACGCAATTTCCAGCCGCTAAAGCAGGGGCAATTTTCCAAGTAAACAGGTAAAGGGGCAAGTTCCAGGGACTTATACAGCCAACAACACCAATGGGTTGACGCAGGGTATAGTTGATGGCTTGACCTTCCATGTTGTGGCTTTCTGAAGCAAACTGCATAGCCGCAGTAGCGAAAAAGCGGAAGTTTTGCGCCGAACGGATAATTTCATTTTTAGCCAACCACACCGGTTTGCCTTGGTCTATGCTCTCGGCAAGCGCCAGTTCGTCGTTGTTTTTATCAATTAGTTCAGCAATGCGGTTGAGCACCATAAAACGCTCTTCAAGAGAGGTTAAGCGCCAGGTTTTATAAGCCTCATTGGCATGGGTATAGGCCAAATCAACATCGGCTTCGTCGCTATCGGGGATAAGCGAATACACCGCGCCTGTGGCAGGGTTGTAATTGTCCAGATATGAATCGGCAATTGGACTTTGAAGCGCACCGTTGATGTAATTTGCTATTTTTTGCATACGAACAATAAAGGCACAAATATCGGATTAAATGGAATGAAAGGCAAGGGATGTTTGGTTATTGGTTTTTGGTTATTGGTTATTGGTCCCTGTACCAGAGACTTCACTTCGTAACGTCACGGTACGGGATAAATTATTAGTTAATGGTTGTTATACGAAATCCCAAACACATACCGATTGCCTCGCCCTTGCCACTTGTTTCACCCTGCATGGTGAATGTTGCTCTGAACATTCTCTCGTGCAGGGCTCTTGCCAAACCCTGTGGTGTGCATGGAACGGAGTGGAATGCACTACCTCGGGGTTCTTGATTTAATAATCGCCCTTTCCCGCTGTTTGCTATAGCCTGTGATTTTGCGCCAACATAAGCTTGTGTTTTTCTTGGCTTATTGCCACTTGCCAAGCAAAGCACGCTTAAGTAGAGCCACAAATCTACACAGGGCTGCCGCTCCCATCGGGGCGAGGCCTCTCGTAAAACGAGGAGTTGATTTTATAGAATTTTATTTATGAATCATTATGCATAAAATAAATTTGAAAAGGAATTGCAACTCTAACTAGGTCGCCAATATTGAGTATTCCTAAAAAACTAAACCCTATCCCGAAATCTTTCGGGAGCTAAACCCTATACCCTAATTAAGAATATCTTGAAAAAATTTGGTGTCTCAGGGGTGTTTTCCACCCCTGAGGTCGAAAACGAAATGATGAATTAAATCCAATTGCCTCGCCCGAGATGAGAGTGAAATTGAATTTGATATTTAGAACGAAAAAATGAAGCATTTCCGACTTAACTCAGCCCTAAGGATCACTCCGTGGTGTGTTTTCTGCTTTGAGAAAACTCTACCACGGAGCTGTTGTTACTGTATTTTCTTATTTTCCAAAAAATTCCTTACCCTCCGTTTTGCCCATTGAAATTTACCCTACCTTTGCTAGATATTCTGTCTAGAATATGGGAAACATTCGTGTCAATACAAAAGAACCATTTGAAATGGTTTTCAGCCTATACAAGCACCCACAACTGGGCTATATGCTTGAATCGATTGCCGTGCAGTTGATGCCGAATGGCTATTACAGTTTGCTCAGTCAGAAGGTTCACCACAACACGGCCAAAGATTTTGGAGCCGACAAGGAGACTTCTGATTTAATCAAAATATTGGATGAGACCGAGCCGGATGCTTTAATTAAGAAATTTCACCAAAGCAAGAAACCCATTCGTTCGGTTGATTTTTTCAGCAAACACTACACGCCTGAAATACACGCCAAAATTCGCCCTTATATAGAAAAGCGGATTTTGAAAGTGTTGGAGCGCCTTGATTCTCAGAAACTGTTTTTGGGAAAAGACAAAAATTTCACCCACACCAGAATTCATATTGCAGAAGAAAAAGCAGGGATTTTATTTCATTTTAGACGTTCGGATGTGGGCACCAATTATTTTGCGACCATAAAACTAGGGGATCAAAAGATCAGTTTTAGCCAAAACGAAAGCGAGCTAATTATTCACGAACCCGCATGGTTGCTGTGCAACAAACAGCTCATAACCTTTAAGAAGGACACCGATGGCAATAAGATTAAACCCTTTTTGCTAAAGAAGTTCATCAGTATTCCACGTCAAAGTGAGGCGATTTATTTCGAAAAATTTGTAAAGACCTTGGTCGAAAACTACGATGTTTACGCCGAAGGTTTTGAAATTAAAACCGAGCAATACCGCGCCTTTCCTATACTGAGACTTACGAGCTTTGGCGACAAGGGACTTTGTGCTGGATTGTATTTCAATTACGGACCTTATCAGTTTCCTTACCACTCACAGAAAATGGTTTCGGTTTCACTGGAAAAGAAAGGCGACAACTATATATTCCACCGCATTAAGCGGTCCAAGCAATGGGAGAACATTATCGTAGAGGTCTTAAAAAGAATGGGATTGAAACTATACGAGGGTTCTTTGTTCATCCCAGAAAGCAATAGAGAAAGTTTGATTCCTTTGCTGAACAGAAACCGCAGTGAGATAAAGGAACAAGGCATGGTGATCGACCAAAGCAATTTAAACCGCAGTTACCACATAGGCGAAAGCAATGTCTCGTTTAAAATTTCGAAGAACAAAGACTGGTTCGACTTAGAAGCTGTGGTGAAGTTTGGTGAATTTGAAATCCCATTTATAAAACTGAAGCAGTACATACTAAGTGGTAACAGAGAGTTTGAACTCCCCGACCACAGCATAGCCATTATACCTGAAGAGTGGTTTACCCGTTTTTCAAGTTTATTCGATTTTGCCGACCAAAGTTCAGACCATTTACAGATTAAGAAGTATCATTTTGGTTTGCTTGACGGCATGTTTGATGGCGAAGAATTTTCAAGTTCTGAGAACATTGAACCATTTGACAAAAATGTAAACTACCCTTTACCGAAAGGCATCAAAGCCGTGTTGAGACCCTATCAAATCGAAGGATACAATTGGCTGCGTTACATGAGTGAGCAACATTTCGGTGCTTGTTTGGCAGACGACATGGGTTTGGGCAAAACGATACAGGTTTTAACCTACTTGCAATACAGAAAGGAAACCTGCGAGCCCATTCCAATATCTGGACATACAGCGGTTCAGGAGGCCGCCATTCGCGCTCAACTCAATTTATTTAACCAAGGACATACAGAAAAAATAGAAGAAACGGGCGTACAAGAAACCCATTCATGCAGCTTGGTGGTGGTGCCGACCTCTCTTATCTACAATTGGGTGAGTGAGGCCAAAAAGTACAGCAATCTTAAGGTATATGTGCATACTGGTTTTAACCGAACCCGCGCCATTAAAGAAGCATGTAAACTTTATGACATCATCGTTAGCAGTTATGGAACGGTAAGAAACGACATTGACTTGATTTCTAAAATTGAATTTAACGCCATAGTACTAGATGAGTCGCAGGCCATTAAAAACCCAAGTTCACAAACAGCCAGCTCAGTGAACCAGCTGAGGGCAAGGCACAAGATTGTGATGACGGGTACGCCTGTAGAGAATAGCATTACCGATTTATGGAGTCAGATTAATTTTTTGAACCCAGGCATATTGGGTCATTTCAATTATTTCAGTAAAAAATTTGTCAGTTCCATTGAAAAGGAAGGCAATGAAGAAGACACCAATAGTTTAAAAAACATTGTAAGACCATTTATTTTACGCAGGACCAAAGAGCAGGTAGCATCTGATTTACCGAGCAAGACAGAGAAAATTGTTTATTGTGAGATGTCCGAAGAGCAGAGGCAGAAATACGAAAGCATTAAGTCATTGTTCAGAAATGAATTGTTGACCTCCATACAAGAAAACGGATTTAAGAAATCAAACCTATTGATCTTAAATGGACTTATAAAATTAAGGCAAATAGCCAACCATCCTGTATTGTCCGAATCTGATTATTTGGGCACATCGGGGAAATTTGAAGAAATTACTCAAAGTCTGCACAACGTTGTAGAATCGGGGCACAAGGTCTTGGTGTTTTCACAATTTGTTCAACATTTAAGTTTATTAAAAACATATTTGGATGGCAAAGGCCTTCCCTATTATTATATTGCAGGGAATATACCAGCCTTGGAAAGAAAGAAATTGGTTGATAAATTTCAGACCAGCAATGAGGCCGCTATATTTTTAATTTCCTTAAAAGCTGGCGGAACGGGATTGAATTTGACGGCGGCAGACTATGTGTTTTTGCTAGATCCATGGTGGAATCCTGCGGTTGAGAGACAGGCCATGGACAGAACGCACAGGATAGGCCAAGACAAGCCCGTATTTGTATACAAATTCATTACAAAAGACACAATTGAAGAGAAAATTGTCAATTTGCAAGAGAAAAAACAAAAGGTTTCGGATGATATTTTAGACACAGAAGTTCATTTTGTAAACAATTTGGAGGAAGATACACTTAATGTCTTGCTTGATTAAATTGAAAATCATACTTTTGTAGTAAGATATTTAATTAAAAATACAATGAAAAAAATTTTACTTACTCTAGGTTTTGCAATGGTTGCAACCTTAGGATTCTCTGCTAGAACAATTGATTGGTCGGTTGTTTCTATCAATGCGCCAACTGAATTAAGAAGCACCGCAGGTGGAACATCTTTCAACTACGATGTGGTTTTGAAAAACAATGGCACTGCTACAGTAAAAGCTGATGATACAATGGCTCTGCAATTAATTTGTTTCTCAGGAAGCACATTGATCTTTGCTTATCCTAGCTCAACTCAAATCGTTATCAAAGCGGTTGGAAAAACAATGGCTCCTGGGGACACTATTCACTGGAAAGGTGCATTGTCTTCAACGTTAAAAGCTACTTTGTCTTTCAATTGCAGCTTCCAAGCGTATTCAGAAGTTAGAAGATATTCTGGTTCAGACCCTATTACGCCTGAAACTTCAGCAACCAACGCAAACAATGTAAAAGTAAACCCAATTGTTTTCTTTTGCCCACAAGGTTGGGGCGTGTCTGTAAACAGTGTTTACACCAACAACATGTCAGTTTACCCTAACCCAGCAATCAGCAGCTTTACAATTGCTTTAAATGCAATTGATACTAAATCTGATGTTCAAGTAACCATCACAGACATGAATGGCCGTGTTGTTTATTCTGAAACAAAAACAAATGCTAACGAATTTGAAATCAACTCAGCAAACTATGCTAAAGGAATTTACATGGTAAGAGTTGTAAACGGTGACATCATCAGCACCAACAAAGTGAGCATCCAATAATATTCACTAAAATATTTTAAAAAACCATCGGTCAAAAACCGATGGTTTTTTTTTGCCTATTTCTCCTTTTATCATTCATTAAATTTGCCTTACTTTGCAAACTGAGATATGAAAAGTTCAAAAGCAAATGAATTGATCGAAAAGATCATCAAAGAAATAGAAACCAATAGCGTGAATGTAGAGAATCTAGTACCTATGTTTACAGAGCTAAGAGAGATGGCTAAACTTGAACAAGACCCATTGATTACCCGCTCTATCAGATTGGTTAATGAACATTTACAAGGCAACGGTGGTTGGGAATTTCAAACGCTAGAAGACAGCGAAGAAGTTGAAGAGAATCTTTCTTACTTGGTTTCATTGTACGCTAAAAGCGAAAACAAATACAATAGAGACGAAATCAGAGAGATTGCTAACAACATGACCGCAGCTTAAGACCGCTTTGAATAGGATACACAAACATATCCTTACGGTTATGATGCTGGGCTTGGTTCTAGCATACAGCACCCCTACACAATCACTTCACAATTGCAGCAACCTTAACCATAGCCACGAAAGTGCAACTATTGAAAACACCCATGCACATTGTTATTTGTGTGATTTACATTTTCAGAATTTTCTTTCCAACAACAACAATGATTTTACTAGCTATCAGGAGCAAGTAAACAATTATCTTCAAATAAAAATTGATGCTACTCCAATTAAATACCATTGGAGTCTTGCAAATAAAGGCCCCCCTTCAAACGCTTAACAGAAGCAATTCTCAACGTTTAACCTTTATTTTTAATTTCCTTTTATGCTGATATTTAAAAGGATTCAATCAATTAATATCAATTGAAAAAAACAATATTATTGGCCTTTGGGCTATATGCATTCTTGTTTATGAATGCACAAAACATAAGCTGCAACATAAAAATAAGCGGCATTGTACTAGACAGTATCGAACAGGTAGCGTTGAGCAATAACATCGTGTCTATAGAATCTTTGGGGAAAGAGATAAAGACTGACAGCAAAGGTCAATTCACCTTGAGTGGACTATGCCCAGGCAAATATGAAGTGCATATCAGCCACCTGAACTGTGAGCACATTCATGTTTTAATTGAACTGCATTCAGATACTTTTCTTAAAATATCCCTTCGACATATAGAGAGAGAACTTATAGGCTTTAAGCTCAGCGCTAAACTAGAAAAGTCGGAAGACCTTAACCATTTAAATTCGAAAAACATGGACTATAGAAAAGGCCAAAGTATTTCGATGTTAATGCAAGACATAGCGGGAATTAGTTTATTAAAAACTGGTTCAACTGTTAGCAAACCCATGGTCAATGGGCTGTTTGGGAACCGAGTAATTATCGTAAATAATGGCATACGCTTGGAAGGGCAAAATTGGGGCATGGAACACGCACCTGAAATTGATGCATTTTTGGCTTCCGAAATAGACCTAATCAAAGGCGCCGAATCCTTGCGGTATGGAGCAGACGGAATTGGAGGTGTTATACGCATAAGTCCTAAAAGCATATTCAATGAAAAACCAAAAACCCTGAATGGCGAAATCAATTTAATAGGAAACAGCAACGGCAGGGGAAAAACTGGCAACCTAATATTGGGTGGCGTGCTAAGTAAAAGTCTGCCTATCTACATCAGGGTGCAAAGCAGCATCAAGCAGTTTGGTAACATCAAAACCGCCAATGACTTTTTAGCCAATACAGGTATGTCTGAATTTAATTATTCAGTTAATCTAGGCTATCTAAGAAAAGGATTTCTAAGCGAAGTATTTTACAGCGAATTTCACAACAAAATTGGAATATTTACGGGTTCTCAGGTTGGCAATTTATCTGACTTAGAAAAAGCAATGAGCAGCAGCTCACCCTTAATTAAAGCCAATTTCACCAATACCATTGACCGACCCTATCAATTGGTGCAGCACCGCATGGTGAAAGTACGGAATGCGTTGCAATTAAATGCCAAAAACAAAATTGAACTGACCCTATCCTATCAGAAAAACCACAGAGAGGAATACGATGTCTTGCGTTCTGCGAATTCATTTACAGGCCCCTCATTCGACTATTACATCGGCAGCAGTTTTGCCGAATTGTTATGGACTAAAAATCCATTTCACCGAATTAATTGGAAAGCAGGACTAATCGGATTAAGACAGTCAAATGCCTACACGGGACGTTTTTTTATCCCAGGATTTTATCAAAACAGCTTTGGTGGTTTTGTGATGGCGAGTAAGCAATACAAGAAACTAAATATTGAAGGCTCGGTTCGCTGCGACCAAAAGCATTTTGAAATTTACAGATGGATTGGAACTGTATCAAACAAAACGCAACTAAATTATGCAGGGCTTGCCTATGTATTGAAAGCAGAATACCAACTAAGCAATAAAGAGAAAATTAGTTTTATACAGTCATC
The DNA here is from genome assembly GCA_947451105.1 of Bacteroidota bacterium. Lineage (GTDB taxonomy): Bacteria > Bacteroidota > Bacteroidia > NS11-12g > UBA955 > JABMMZ01. The sequence goes on from CANFXY010000057.1 coordinate 8,439, forward strand.
AACTTGGCGGGCACCTGCTCCAAATGAATTGTATTCGAATGGACTGCATCAAGGATTGGCAAGCATTGAAATTGGCGATAGCAATTTGACAAAAGAGCGCTCCTACAGCCAATCGCTGGCATATAGTGTGCACCAAAAGAAATACAAATTGGATGTAGAAGGCTATTACCAAATCGTAAATGGATACATCAATTTAATTCCCAGCAATAAAGTCATTTTAACCATCAGAGGAGCCTACCCTGTTTTTGAATACCAGCAAAACAAGGCTGCACTTTACGGTGTAAATGCAAGATGGAAATACCAGATAAACAAATCAATTTACTCCATTATTAGCGGTCAATTGCCATATGGACAGAATTTGGATACAAAAAAAGCATTGAATTTAATGCCCTCCGCCAATGGCAAGCTAAGTATTGGCTACAAACACAAAACATTAAATGTCGATGTATGGGTAAATTACCAATCCAAACAAAACCGGTATGTTGTGGGAAGCGACTTCATGCCTCCACCAGAAGCCTATGCTTTAATTGGATTTGACTTGAATTATGAATTTATATCCATGGGACAAAATTTTAAATGCGGTATAACAGGCAGTAATATAGGCAACAGTAGATATAGAGACTATTTAAATCGATTTAGATATTTTACCGATGAACCTGGAGTAAACATAAGTGCCAAAATAACAATGAACATAAACCATAAAAAAACAAAATCAATATGAGCAGTGAAATCAAAAGAATTACGCTAGGCCTAGCCATGGTACTTGTAGGCTTTCAAGCGTGTGAAACAGACCCTAAACCCTATATGCCACCAGCAAATGAAGGCGAATTAATTACGACCTTAATTATCGAAACCACTGACAGTGCAAGTGGTCAAAAGCAAGTTTTTAAATTCAAGGATGCCGATGGAGAAGGGGGCAACGCACCAAGTCAATTCGACAGCATAGAATTGGAACAAAATAAAACCTATTCAGTAAATCTCATTTTACTTGACGAGAGCAAGACTTCTGTGGATACGATTAGCAATGAGGTTTTAAATGAAGGAGAAGACCATTTGTTCAAGTTCACAGTTAGCAATATTAACTTGGGTATTAGATTGGATGATCTTGATAAAAACGGACTACCTATTGGCTTAAAAAGTATTTGGAGTGCAGGAAGCAGCGGTGATGGAAAATTAAAAGTGGTTCTAAAACACCAACCGGGCATTAAAAATGGAGATCCAGCACTTGGAGAGACCGATATTGAAATCGAGTTCAATTGTAGAATAAAATAAAGATTGCAGTTTTAAGATCAAAAGCACCCCAAAAGGGTGCTTTTTTTTATGCTATAATTCGAAAAGGGTTAATTATTTTTTATTTTAAATATAAGTTTAAATATTACATGAGGGCAGCGGATAAAAATTGAATGCAAAATATTGAAAACATAAAAAAAGGAGCAAAAAAAGCAAACTTAATCGCCCCTGATTATTTTTTTTCGTTCTGATTTACAGAGATTTAGTCCCCTAATGATAGAAAACATTTGTTTTATCAAGAACAAGTATGAAATTGATGATATGCTTGTTACAATACATAAGTTTTTATACTCAATGGGAGAAGAAACCATGTATATGCCCCTGAAAAACAGGCATGTAGGGATTCATTTACACACAAATTACACAAATCATGAAGAAGAAAATTTACTCAACAAAAGAAAAACGCAAAATCGGAGTTATCGATTTTTGCTCAGTTAAAGCTTTACTTTTATTCGCGGTATTTTTTGCCATCTTTGGTACAGCGCAAGCGCAATCGAACGACCATGATGACAGCATGATCGTATTGAACCGCAATGACTTTAGTTTAAACATTAAAAGCAGCAGTCAAAATTTATTGCAGTTAGAACTTGTGTCTTCGCTAGGAGATAGCATTCAACCATTGTTTGTTGAATTGGTAGCAAGTGGGTTTGAATTTAGCAACGACTGTATCTTACATCAAAGTATAAATAATTACAATGTAGTTTCAAACATCGAAAAAATCTGGGGGCCAGCATTTGTTGCCCTGGGTGTTGGTGTTCTTCCGCCCTATGGGCATTACATCTCAGACTTGGCCATAGTAAATGGAATGGCAACAGGGTCATACATACGGGTAAAGGTTATTGGCACTCTAAATGGTCAAAACTTCGTATGGGATGGAGCAGTTAAGAATTGAAACAAATTAAAACATTGAAAATTATGAACAACCGCGTACCAATATATTTAGTACTTGCCATTATTTCCCTAATCAGTATTGGAGAGATCAAAGGGCAATGCGCAAGCAATATGGGATTTGAAAATGGAAACTTCGGCAGCTGGTCAACAGTAACCGATAGTTTATTCATAAATTCCCCTTCCAACTTCATTACTCGACCAGGCATAAATATGGCTGTCGTTAGTTATGGCGCTACTGATGCCTGGCTAGGCACAATCAATCGCCCCCACAGTTCAGCGGGAAACAGATTAATTAGAGTTGGGAACAAGGGCGTTAGAGCCGTTTCCGACACGGTATACCGCAAATATGTTATCGATACTTTATCAGACAAATTAACCATTTACAGCATGGGGGTTTCTGAGTTGGCGCACAACTATTGGGGTGTACCAATAAATGAATCTCCTGGATTTGGATATGAAATTTACGTTAACGGCAAAAAGATCGATTGCTTAAAAGGTGCTTTCTTTACTGGCAATATAGACAATCCTCCGGTTTGGGATTTGGGAACATTTAAAGATACCGCTACAGTTAGAAAATCAACTGGATGGGGTCAAGAAGTTTTAAACTTTGCCTGCTTTGTTGGAGACACTGTAGAGATTAGATTGTTTACAAGAGATTGTATTTTACTTGGTCACTATGCTTATGCTTATTTTGATGTTGTTTGTGGTGACACAAGCAAACCACAAATCTCTAAAATTGAGGTAAAAGATGTTATAGCTGCAGATGAGTTAAATTTATATTGCACGCCAACGGCAACTTTATACTTGTCACCTCAGACCGATATTTGTCCAATTTTCATGGGCAACATCCAATGGTCGCCACCAAGTAAAATTGTAGGAACCAGAACCGCTGATTCTGCGATTATCAATGTAACCGACTCTGCTTGGATATATGTAGAGGCTGAATTCTCCAATTATTGCATCACTGTAAAGGTTATCGATTCAATTTTTGTCAGAAAATTAAATGCAGACCCACACGATAATTTACCTAAGATTGACCGCAATTTCTGCGATTGCAAATCAGACACTACAGATTTCACAGGAATACCAGTTACAACAATCCTAGACAATAGTGGGACTAGCTATAGCTTGAATGCAGCTAAACAACTCATTGTAAAGCCATGTGATAATTTTTACCATGAGGCCTATTGGAAAAATGCATCGACTCAAACCACAATCAACAAAAGCACCATTGGGGCAGCAAGTTGGAGCAGTGGAAATAATAGAGGTGCACAGGGTGTCGATTCAATTTTACCCGGAGGGACCATTCGATATGTCGTTACCCCGCAAGCAGGAAAAGTGTTTTATGCAGGATTTACCAAAACCAATTCAAACTACAACAACGACATGACACACTCTGTTTATGTCAATGGAACAACTATAACATCTTATTTTGGGACGACTTCATTAACCAATTTGGGCACCTTTACGGGTTCAACCACCATCGATTTCAAAGTTGCATCAAACAAACGTGTCACAATTTGGATAAATGGCGTATTGGTATACTCCTATTCAGCATCTAGAACAGCAAATACACCAGTGTTTCCAGACTATTCTGGTCAAAGCAACAACAACCCTCATATTGACAAAGCTTACGTATATGGACCAACACAAAACGAAAAAAGTTTTAATAAACTTTTAAATCCTGCTCCCGTGAGTTATTTCCTTAACTATGTTGACCGTTGCGGAGTTGCGAGCAAAGACACAATTAGACTGACCAATGGTTTTACCGCTGCATTGGGCGCCAATGTTGTACAATGTAAACTTGACCCATTGAGGATAAATTTCACAGCGAGCAATCCAATTGATAACATTTCATGGACAAGCATAAATGCAACTGGTGTATTCTCTTCGCCTACCAATGGCACACCATCTAAACCAGCAGTTTTAGCCTATGCACCAAATGCAAATGATTATAATTTCAAACCATTGCAAGTTGTTGTAACCGCTTCTTCAGGAAGATGCAGAGCAAAAGACACTGCTTATATAACCATCAATGAGACTCCAATTGCCGATGCTGGTCCCGACATCAGCACAACTTTGGATTCCTTTGTAATTGGTGGAGCTCCAACCGGCTTATGCTTATCCTGTGGTTCTGTAACTAAAACATGGACACAAGGCAATGCCTTAAATGATTCTACAATAGACAATCCTTTTGCATACAGAAATAGAATTGGTGCACCTTATTTTGTGGTACAAACCATCGACCCAACAACTGGGTGTATTGATTACGACACCGTTGAGGTATTTACACCTCTTGCCGTTGGACCAGATTTTATCCAAAGCAATTGCATATCGAGCAAAGAAGTTGAGTTAAAATGGTTGATGTTGCCTGATGTGAATATTAAGCAATTTGGAATTGACTATTCTTTGGATGGAGGTAGAACTTGGATCAACACAGCAAAAATAGAAGCCAATCAAATTTTAAGTGCCAACCCATCATCCTATATGTATAGGTTGACAAAACATGCCCAACAAGATGCATTGTACAGATGGTATACCATTTCAAATACAGGGGAAAAACAAAAGATGCTTATGTTGGAAGCCTTCGACTGCGATTTAAATGCTACATATACCTTGTACCCAAACCCTTTCAATGAAAACATAAACATTGAAATTCAATCCAGCAGAGGGGTAAAAAGTTCATACCAAATTCAAATCATGAACCAATTCGGTCAATTGGTAGAAGATAGAACCATGAATTTGGAAGAACTTAGCACAGATGCTCAAATTCATCTAGAGGGATTAAGCAATTTGAGTTCTGGAATCTATTACTTGAATATACTGAACAACAGTAAGATTTTATACAAAACCATAATGGTCAAAGCAGAGTAACCTGAAAACACACATACACAAAAGAACGGGTATTTCTTAATTGGAATATCCGTTTTTTATTTTCCTATTCTTTTCAAACCAGCTTTGGCTTTTTGCTCAATACTGTTGGTATATTCTTTATTTGCAGAAAAATCATTTTTAGCTTTTTCAAAGTAAGTCTTTGCCAATTCATATTTATTTTGTTTCTCATAAATAAAACCCATTTGAAGTGCAGAATAAGCGGCGTAATAGTATACTTGTTTAGATCCTTGCTCTATAGTGTTTTTATAAAGTGTTAATGCTTCCTCTAGATTCCCTTTTTCGTGATAGATTCTGGCTTTTCTATAAATTACTTCTAACTTAAACCGGATATGGGTTAATTTTTTTTCGTTGATAGACTTAATGGTTTTCAATGCCAAATCGTAATACTTGCCATCAAACAACAACCTAGCTTTTAATATGTCCTCTGGCCATAGTAAATTTTCCAAAGCTTCTCTTTCCGCTTGCTTATCTTCCTCCAAAACAGCTATTCCTTTTTTAGCCGCTAGGTAATAATAGTTCTTTGCCCCATTGTCATCATTTTTCAATTGACACAACCAAGACATATTTCTATAAGCTGATTTCAAGTAATTCTTGCCTTTATATTTGACTGTAAAAATTTTAAAATAGACATCAGCATCGGCGTCCAACCTGCGCATTTTTGCCAAGCCCAAAAGATAGTCCAAATAATAAAAAGGATACGATGCAGTGTATGGCGGTTTACTTTTCAGTACTTCAATCATTTCATCGTTAAGTCCATTGTAACCTGCTATGGTGGCTCGCATATAATTTTCCAGCAAATGCCCTTTGTAGTTGCGGGTATAGGGCTCAATTGTTGACCATGCCAAACTTGAATTTTTATTTAAGTGGTGTTGTATCATGCCGTAAATAAAAGCAGCTTCCAACCTCAAACAGGCATGTTCTTTATAGGTTTGATCGCTTTTTAAATAGAGTTCAATTTCTTTAAGACCAGTTTGCATGTCGCCTTGAAAGCCAATAATTTTGGCCAACCATTGGTATTTCGAAGGGACCGAACTAAATGCACAGCAAAGCAATCCATAATTCTTATTGTCTGCCAAAAAGGAAGGAAACATCTTTTTGTTTTCCTTTAAATATTTGAAGGCCGTTTGAACATCAGAACCTGCTGAAAAATTCTCGTTAAATTTCAAGTGGATCAAAGCCCTATGAATATACATATCAGACAAAACATGGCGGTACCAGGCATTGTTGAAATTGTATTTTTGGGCTTGTGCAATTAAATTGGCCCAAGTTTTACTTGACTTTTCATATAGCTCAGCGTCCTCTGAAATGAATAATTTCAAAAAAACAATAGATTCAGACAACCAAGGGACTGCAATGTTTTCCTTGTTTAATACCCCTTCAGAATTTAGAATTTTCTCAGCCTCATCAAATTTGAGTTCGAAGATTAACTTTTGTGCTTTAAGACATTGTTCATTGACATTAAATACTGTGGCAGAAAAAGCACAGTTATTTAAGTTAAAAAACAAAACATAAAAAAAAAGAACATGTTTAAACATGTTCTTTTTAAATATCGATGCGTTAAGCATACGCTTAATGATTATTTTGCTGCTGTTTTAAGCGTTCTAACTCTGCGTTTTGGCTTTTCTTCTTCAACTGGCTTTTCAGTATAGATTCCAGTTACTTCGTTGTCAACCAAAATTCTTCCGCAATGCTCACAATCAATAATTTTGAAGTGTTGCTTGATATCGCTTTGTCTTTGTGGTGGAATTTTAGCAAAACAACCGCCACAGCTACCTCTCATGATTGGAGCTACAGCGATACCGTTTTTAACATTCTTACGGATTCTTTTGTAGGCTTTTGCCAATCTTTCATCAACGTCTTTGTCTAAAGAAGTTCTTTGAACGGATAGTTCATTTTCTTCCTCTTCAGTATCGCTAACGATGGTGCTAAGTTCTTTTTGTTTGAACTCAAGATCTTTTCTTCTGCTTTCGATTTGCTCTTGAAGATTCGCTAAAGATTGCTCTTTCGCTTCCATGTGGAATTGAGCCTCTTTAATTCTTTTTTGAGCGGCAAGAACTTCCAAACCTGAAATTTCAAGTTCTTTGTTCAATGCTTCGAATTCTCTGTTGTTCTTTACAGACTCTAATTGTTTTTTGTATTTTTTCTGTAATTCTTCAGAAGCTTTGATATTGGCTTTGTGACCGGTAATATCAATTTCGTAGGCTTTAATCTCAGTTCTGATGTTGTCTTGTCTGGTTTGCAGACCTACAATCTCGTCTTCAAGATCGCTTACTTCCATTGGTAACTCACCTTTTAAAAGGTTTAACTGATCGATTTTAGAATCGATTTGTTGGAGTTCCCAAATGGCTTTTAGTTTTTTTTCTATTGATAAATCTACCATGGTTTACTTATGATAATGGATTGGGTTTGTGGATGTTTCGCAAAAATGGACCGCAAAATTAGGAAATTTATCTTGAATTTCCTCATAAAATAGTTCCAAAGTTGAAATTTC
>CANFXY010000058.1 GCA_947451105.1 Bacteroidota bacterium
GGGCTTCACAGGTAAAGAAGGCACCTTTCACGCAACTCAGATGATCGAATACGGAACCAATGTTGTTGGTGGTGTTACACCAGGCAAAGGCGGAACCGCACATCCAGAATTGAACAAACCAATTTTCAACACCGTTCAAGAAGCTGTTATGGCTACAGGTGCTAACGTAACGATAATTTTCGTTCCCCCAGCATTTGCCGCTGATGCAATTCTAGAAGCTGCAGATGCTGGCATCGCTGTCATTGTTTGTATCACCGAAGGAATTCCAACCAAAGATATGGTGAAGGTTAAAGAATATTTAAATTCTAAGTCTTGTACTTTGATCGGACCAAACTGCCCAGGTGTTATGACTCCAGGTGGCGCCAAGGTAGGTATCATGCCAGGATTTATTTTCAATCCAGGTAGAATTGGTATCGTTTCTAAATCTGGTACACTTACCTACGAAGCGGTTGACCAAATTACCAAAGCCGGTCTAGGACAAAGCACAGCAATTGGTATCGGTGGTGATCCAATTATTGGAACCAGTACCAAAGAGGCAGTTGAAATGCTAATGAACGACCCTGACACCGATGGTATCATCATGATTGGTGAAATCGGCGGTGGTATGGAAGCAGAAGCAGCAAGATGGATAAAAGCACACGGCACAAAACCAGTTGTTGGTTTTATCGCTGGACAAACAGCTCCTGCTGGTCGCAGAATGGGCCACGCTGGTGCAATTGTTGGTGGCAAAGACGATACTGCTGCTGCTAAAATGGCAATCATGCGCGAATGCGGAATTCACGTAGTTGAATCTCCAGCAGAAATTGGTGCTAAAATGGTTGAAATACTTGGTGCTAAAGCAAACGCTTAATCAATAATATTAAATCTAAAAAAGGACAGTTTATACTGTCCTTTTTTTATGCCTATACTTTTTTGAGGTCCTAATCTTTTCAAATTTAAAGATGAAAACTCAATTTCAATCGTCACATTAATCAAGGATTTCAGGTTTATCAATTATCTTTGCACCATGCATTCTCATCCTACAAATTCTAAATCTGAATACTATATCCAACTTGAAGAGCACTACAATGCGCACAATTACCATCCGTTGCCAGTTGTACTCGAAAAAGGTGAGGGTGTTTATGTTTGGGATGTTGATGGAAACAAATACTATGATTGCCTTTCGGCCTACAGTGCTGTTAACCAAGGCCATTGCCATCCAAGAATTATTGCTGCGCTAAACAAGCAAGCGTCTAAATTAACACTTACTTCACGTGCCTTTCACAACGATCTATTGGGTGAATATGCTGAATTTATATGTAAGTATTTTGGATACGACAAAGTACTTCCTATGAATACAGGTGTTGAGGGTGGCGAAACGGCGCTTAAATTATGCCGTAAGTGGGCATACGAAGTAAAAGGCATTGCAGAAAATCAAGCCAAAATATTATTCGCTCAAAATAATTTTTGGGGCAGAACTATTGCAGCTGTTAGTTCTAGCACCGATCCAACAAGTTACTCGGGCTTTGGGCCTTTTACCCCAGGATTCGAGATTATTCCTTACAACGATATTAACGCCTTACGCGAAGCACTTAAAGACCCAAACGTTGCTGGCTTTATGCTTGAACCAATACAAGGTGAAGCTGGCGTGGTTGTTCCTGATGAAGGTTACCTTAAGGCCGTTCGCACACTTTGTTCTGAGCACAACGTATTAATGATTGCAGATGAAGTACAAACAGGTATAGCCCGCACAGGCAAGCTATTGGCCTGCGACCATGAGGATGTCAAACCAGATATTCTAATTTTAGGTAAAGCACTCGGCGGTGGTGTCTTACCTGTATCAGCGGTATTATCCAGCAATGAGGTGATGATGACCCTTAAACCTGGAGAACACGGAAGCACATTTGGCGGAAATCCTTTGGCCTGTGCTGTCGCAATGGAAGCATTAAAAGTTGTAACTGAAGAAAAGCTTGCAGACAATGCACAAAAAATGGGTGAAATTTTTAGAAACCGTCTACGAAATATTCCTTCAGACCACATTGAAACCGTTAGAGGCAAAGGTTTGTTAAACGCTGTTGTAATTAAACCATATGGCGAAAACAAAACCGCTTACAATATTTGTTTAGCCCTTAAAGAAAATGGATTGTTGGCCAAACAAACGCATGACCACATTATTCGATTTGCACCACCATTGGTTATCACAGAAGAACAAGTGAATGCCTGCTGCGACATCATTGAACGCACAATATTGGCAGAGACTACTGCTTAAATTGGTAAATTGATTATCTAATTAAGAGGATCTGCCCGAAAGCATTGTTTTTCTTAATGTAAGGACCGTTTGCAGTATTGTAAAACAATTTCCAGATGTACAATCCTTCCTGAACATATTCCCCTTGATAAGTGCCATCCCAACCCACGTTGTTTTGGTCTGTTTCGAACACCAATTCACCCCAACGGTTGTAAATTTGGAATAATTTAACGGTAATATTTCTTCCTCTTGGCATGAATACATTGTTCACCCAATCATTCCCTGGAGAGAATGCGTTTGCCATAAACAAATCACAATATTCGTTTTGAAGGAAGATATACATTGAATCTTGAACCGATCCACAAGGATTGCTAACGGTAACTTTATATTTTCCAGCGTTAAAGGCATAAATGGCACTATCAGTACTTCCTGTGCTCCATAAATAAGTTGATTTAGGTGAACTCGCATTCAACCATAAGCCTCCACCCTTGCATAAAACTGTATCAAGTCCCAATTGAACTTTCGGCGCTTGACTAAATATGATGCTCATAGTATCTGAAGCGGAGCATTTGCCCAAAGTTACATTAACATAGTAAGAACCCGTATTAGAAACAGATATCACTGACGTGGTATCGCCCGTGTTCCATAAATATTTACCTGGCTCGGTTGTCTTGATATTGTAATTCAATGCAGAACATATTGCCGTATCCCTTCCAATGTATGGATTTGGGACAGGAGCAATTCTAAAATTTTGTGCACTGGTATCACTGCAATATTTATCTTTTAAAATATAAGTTAAAGTGTGAGAACCAACGGTGTTAGGTGTAAGGTCATTCCCACTCATAGGATAACCTGAAAAAGTTCCCCCAGTTACGGTTGGCGTAATAAGATCAACCGTTTTGTTGGCACAGTAAAATGTATCTAAACCATTAAAACCGCTGTTTAGATCTGGTAAAACTTTTACATCTACAGTGTCTCTGCCTTTACAACCCGTATTCGCAAAGGCAACATGAATAACTTTGTAATTACCTATTGATTTATATCGATGGGTGACTGTTTGAAGGTCACTTGAATCATTGTCCCCAAAATACCACTTAAAATAATTCAAAGTATTGTCTGGATTATTAAATATGAATTTATTGTGTTTTAAACATTGAACAGTATCATTAATACTCAGACTTCCAACGGGACTAGGTAAAACAGTCACGTTGTAACTTAGGGTATCTTTACAATTGGTGATTAGATTGTTGAAATAAATGGTCAACTCCAACTGAATTTTAAAAATACCACTTGTTTTGTATTTGTATTTTTGTTTCGGGAAAGTTGAGGAGTCCCCATTGCCCATAAACCACTTGTATTGGTTACTCAACGGAAACTGACCTATAATTGGTTTGGTTTCTAATCGGTAAAAATTATTCTCTAAACACTGGGTATCCTTAAATAAAGTTCTATCAATGTAAGCCACTTTCTTTTGGAAAATTCTTACATTTCTTACATAGGAAGAAGGACAACCGGTATATGATGTTATGGTTCGAAGGTAAACATTCACCAAACCAGCTCCAGTAAAATGATGGGTAACTGGTGTTTTGGAGCTTGTATCACTATTCCCAAAATCAAAATAGTATTTAACACCAGGAATGGTAGAAGTAGAAGTATTGGTAAATGTAAAGCGGTTGCTCATTTGACAACTGTCCAATACCAAAGTACTGAATGACAAACTTGCATCGTAAGTTGTGACACTGATTGATGGTGCATTTGCCGTTAAATACAAAGTACTTGTGGGATCATTGTCATGCTCATACATGACGAAATAGTATGTTTTCCCTGGCAATAAATTCTTAATTAAAACATAATTTACCCCAGTTCCGTTATAAACAATGTAATTCTTATTAGGTGCGTCGTATTCGGTGCCTTGGCCAAAAGTTGGATCTGGACTATACGCTGTTCCATCAGCAGGAGAATACGTAGGCATGGCGCCTTCACGGGCAACGATAATCCTCATTTTACCATCACCGTCAGACCAATTTAAATTAACCGAATTACAATTGATGTTGTTTACAGATAAATTTGATGGCTGAACCGTTGGCCTTGTTGCATGAGAAATTAGTGCCCAAAGGCAGAAAATTCCAGTTAGGAGATGTGCTTTGTGTAATTTTAGAGTCACGGTTGTGAAAATTAATTCTTCGAATTAATAGACAAAAATAATCAAAAAAGGTTGTCTAAGCTACGAAATTTTTATTTTATCAGGCGGAATTAAATCTAAATGCTTGTATTTCATTAAGATTTGTGCAGTTGTAACAATGTCTTTTTTACAATAAACTGATATTCGCTCTAAATCGTTCTGCTGCCAATAGGTGTGACCAACCATACTTCCATCGATATCATCCTTTGGTGATGGAATGCCAAAACATTTAGCCAATACATTCAGAGAGGTGTAATTTTTATAATCGCCAAACTTCCAAAGCTCCATAGTATCTATATGCAGAATTTCCCATGGTTTCTTTCCAGCAATATTTAAAATATTGGGGATTTCTATACCATGAATCAGCATGCGCCTGCACAAAAATGGGAAGTCAAATTCCTTGCCATTGTGGGCCACCAGTCTATGCTTTCCATCTATGTTAAAGTGCGTATTGAGTAGTTCTACAAATTCTAGTAAAATGGCCTTTTCATCATGGCCAGAGATCGATTTAACTTTCAAGTTTATTTCACCATCAACCCAATGAAAAATACCTAAACCAATACAAACTATCTTTCCAAATTCGGCGTAAATGGCTGCTCTGTCATACACCAAAGATGCATTGATATCCGCGTTGTTGATGGCGCCTGCTTTTTTCGCCCAAAGCTCTTGCCATTCTTCGTCCAATTCTTGATAGGAAGAAAATTGAGAAACAGTCTCTAAATCTAAGACCAGTAAATCTTGTAATTGTACATTCTTTAACATTTGTGTAATTGGTTTTACCAACTGCCACCAGAACCACCACCGCCGAAACCGCCTCCGCCGAATCCACCAAAACCACCACTGCTTCCTCCCCCACTTGATCCACCGCCAAAGCCTCCAAACATCGGGCCCATGAACATGCCTCCACTACCTATGGTCATGCCACCACCCCTATTCCTTCTGGATAACAATATAAGTACTAAAATAATGACAATTAATTTAAAAATCAAGCCACCGGGTATTTTTTTTGAAGTTTTATCGTAGGTTTTGTAATTGTATTCCCCCTTTGCCAAGGCTATCAAAACATCGGTACCCTTGTTCAGGGCATCAAAATTCCGCCCCTCTTTTAACAAAGGGTTAATCTCTTCTTCTACAATTCTATTGGCTGTTAAATCGGGTATTGCGCCTTCTAAGCCATAGCCAACAGCAATAAATGTCTTTCTTCCAATTCCGCTTTTGGTGGGTTTTATTAAAACAACAATACCATTGTCATCCTTACCCTGACCAACACCCCATTTCTGACCCAATTCTGTTGCATAAGACCATGGTTCCATATCATTCAAATCGTCAACCACCACTACCACTATTTGATTGGAGCTTGTATTTGACAACTCTTCTAACTTAGATTCTAAGGTAGCTGTTTCTTCTGCTGAGAAGAAGTTAGGAAATTCTTGTGAAAGGTTGTTAATTAACCGCGGTGGATTGGGCTTTTCAGGTATGCCCTCTGACTGAGCAAACCCAGATAGAGAAACGAAAAACAAAAGCAAAAAAGCCAAGGCATTACTGATACAAGCCTTCAAATGCTTTTGGCGTGCCAATATCAAATTATTCGCCATAACTGATCTCATTGCTTAATTCGTTCCTGTCATCTGATTGATAAGGAAAATAAGTTCTTAGTTTTTCCCCCGCCATGCCAATACCGATTTGTAAACCTTCCGTGTAATTTGCTTCTGAAAAACATTTTCGCATGCTGCTGTAGGCCAAATCCCAAAAACCTTCTGGCACTTTATCGTTTATGCCCTTATCGCCTAAAATGGCAAGCTTTTTATCGGCCAAAGCAAGGTAAATTAATACCCCATTGCGCTCAGCTGTTTCGTGCATTTTAAGTTTTTCGAAGACCTTTTTTGCCTGAACCAAAACATCACCTTTGCACCTCATGTCAATGTGCACACGAATTTCGCCACTGCACATGCGTTCAGCATCTGCAATACTTTGTTGTATGAGTACACTTTGCTCATCGGTGAAAAAAGTCTTTACATTCATGAATGCTGTTTGGCTTATTTGCCTTCTCTCATCGATTTGATATCAGGGGCATTTTCTGCACCTTCAGAAGATTCAAAATAACCTCTTCTATTAAAGTCGAAAATTCCAGCCCAAACATTTCTCGGGAAACGTCTGATAGATGTATTAAAATCTTGAGCAACCTCATTAAATCTTCTGCGCTCAGTTGCAATTCTGTTTTCCATTCCTTCATATTGGGCTTGGAAATCTCTGAATGCACCTACAGCTTGTAGTTGTGGGTATTGTTCTGCTACTGCCATCAAACGACCAAGTGAAGTTCCAAAGGCATCTTGTGCTTTTTGAAATTCAGCCAATTTTTCTGGCGTTAAATTGCTTGCATCAATATTGATCGATGTAGCTTTGCTTCTAGCAGCAATAACATCGGTTAATGTTTGCTTTTCAAAATCAGCTGCACCTTGTACGATTTCAAACAAGTTTTTAGTCTTGTCCATACGCGCTTGATAAGCGACTTCTACTTGCTGCCATTGACCAGTTACTGCCTCGTCTTTGGTAGACAATGTGTTAAATGTGTTGCATCCGTTAAAGGCTATTAATGCAAAAAAGCCTAAAACTGACAATAAAATAATTGTTCCTCTTTTCATTTTTTTGTTGTGTTTTTATTTGTTATACCCTAAACAATTTCAGGGCTTATTATATTGATTTCAAAATTAGCAGAAAATTCTCTGATCATTTCATTTTTTATATCGACCATTGAAATTTCCCGACCAAGTTCCTTTTTAATACTCGTAACCCCTTTATCTACTATCCCACATGGGATTATGTTGTTGAATAAACTTAAATCGGTGTTTACATTGAGGGCCAAACCGTGCATGCTTATGTGTCTGCTGCATTTGATTCCAATGGCTGCAATTTTGCGTTCATTAGATTTCCCCTTGTCAAGCCAAATACCAATTCTATCGTCAATGCGTTCGCAACTTATGCCATGGTTTTGCAAAACATTGATGATACTCTGCTCAATATTGAACACAAACTTTTTAACGCCGATGTTTAGCTGCTCCAAATCGAAGATTGGATACACCACCAATTGACCGGGGCCGTGGTAAGTTATGTCGCCGCCACGTTCTATATCATATACTGAAATTTCTTTGTTTTTTAATTCCGCTTCAGACAACAATAAATTTTCCTGATTGGCACTTTTTCCTAAGGTGTAAACATGCGGGTGCTCGCAAACCAATAGATGTTGTTGGGGAATTTTACCTTGAATTTTCTCTTCTATTGATTGATTGAAGATGTCTTTTTGCAATTGCCATACTGCTTCATAGTCCATTAAACCGAGATCGTGAAGTCTTACATTTTGCATGCCACAAAGATAGGTAAAAGAAGTTTTTTACTTTAGAAAAATCAGCTGAAATACTAAGCCCAAAACCTTACTTGCCTTTGCAAGCAACGACTGAACAAATTGGACATTTTAATGGGTCGTGTCCCCTAGCAGGACAATATTCCCTGCCAAAAAATATAATTTGCAAATGCCCTTTGTTCCACAAATCAATTGGGATTAATTTCTTGAGATCCTTTTCTGTCTGCTCAACATTTTTACCATTGGTCAAGCCCCAACGGGTTGCCAACCGGTGAATGTGTGTATCCACGGGAAAAGCTGGAAAACCAAAGGCCTGAGACATCACCACTGAAGCCGTTTTATGTCCCACACCCGGCAAGCGTTCTAATTCTTCAAAAGTTTGCGGAACCTCACCATTATGCTCATTAATAATGATATTGCTTAAACCCCAAATGGCTTTCGATTTGGCAGGAGACAAGCCGCAAGGTTTTATGATTTCTCTTATTTCTTCGACCTCCAACTTCAACATATCGTAGGGATTATCAGCGCGCTGAAACAAACCTGGTGTGATTAGATTGACTCTTTTATCTGTGCATTGAGCAGAAAGCAAAACCGCTACCAATAGAGTATATGCATCCTTATGGTCGAGCGGAACTGGCACCTCAGGATACAAAGACTCCAAGGTAGGAAGTATAAAACTAATCTTTTCTTTTTTGGTCATTTTAAGTGAACAAAAATCGGGAATTAATATTGGTAAATTTTATTTATTAAATTGGTCAAGCTTATAGACCATCTCCATCCAATAAATTGCCAAATCCACCTAAGATTGAACCTTCTTCTCTTCGTCTTCCACCAACACCACCATAGGCTATAATTCTAGAAGCCAAGCGGCTTATCGGCAAACTTTGAATCCACACTTTTCCTGGACCTTGTAAGGTTGCGAAAAACAATCCTTCACCTCCAAAAATGGTGTTCTTAATTCCACCTACAAATTGTATGTCATAATCTACTGTCTGGGTAAATGCCACAATACAACCTGTATCAATTTTTAGCATTTCGCCAGCTTGTAACTCGCGTTCAATCACGTGGCCTCCAGCGTGAACAAAGGCCATGCCATCGCCTTCTAGTTTTTGCATAATAAACCCTTCGCCACCGAACAAACCAGTGCCCAATTTTCTTTGAAATTCTATTCCCACTGAAACACCTTTTGCAGCGCACAAGAAAGCATCTTTTTGACAGATAATTTTTCCATTGTGCCTGTACAAATCCATTGGAATAATTTTACCCGGATAAGGCGCCGCAAACGTTACTTTTTTCTTTCCATTGCCCGCATTGGTGAAGGCGGTCATGAACAAACTTTCGCCCGTTAAAACTCTTTTGCCGGCCGACATCAATTTGCCTAAGAAACCACCCGTTTGTTGGGTACCATCACCGAATATGGTTTCCATTTGTATTTCTCTGTCCATCATCATAAAGCTGCCACTTTCACCGATAGCAGTTTCTTGAGGATCTAGTTCTATTTCTACGCATTGCATTTCTTCACCGAGAATGCGAAAGTCTATTTCGTGGTTTTCAATCATGTTGCAAATATTGTATAGTCCCAATTTGTTTTTTATTGAATTCGATAAACGTATTCAATTCGTTTATGAATTTATTTGACCTCAATCTCATCCACAAAAATAAAGGCATCGCCTCCAGCGCCAGGATGCCAGGCCGGAATCTTTCCGTAGTTTTTAACAAACACCTTTAAATAGCGGTAGGGCCCGCTTTTCTTGAATCCAGAAAACACCATTGGGTAGCGGCCTACTGTCATGTCGCGCTCATCGAGCAAGTAATCGCCTGTATTCAATTCTTCAAAATGCACTGAATCTTCAGAGCCGTATACACTAATCCAATCGGGTAAGAATATCCATGAACGTTTGTCTTGTAAAAATCCAATCTTAATTGTGTCAAAAAACATTGCCTTTTTCAAGTCTATCACCACCTCAAAATCCTGCGACTGGTAACCCTGCCATCTGCCTTTTCTCCAGTCCACATCGCCTATCAAACCATCTATTAATCCTTTATCACCCCCAGCGGTATATTGTTTGTTATACGTGCAATTGTATTGAATAGAATAGTCGTTGTAATACTTGTGGAATCGAGCCATAGCAATAGGACTAATCAACTGCTCAGAAAGAATAGATTTTGCTTTTAGTAAACAAGATTGACTAATTTTCAAAACTTGCCCATCCACATATAAGAGCGATTTACTAGTAGGTTCAGACCCATCTAAAGTGTAATAAATTTTATCTCCCATTTCGGATTTATTGTTGCTACTGATGCGAACCAACATGGTATCTCTAAACACCTCTCCGGCTGAATGAATTACGGGCGCAGACAAAGCATTGTGGGTCCATTCCTCGCTTATTCGAAATTGATCATAGCCGAAATAATAGGCTTTTGAATTTCCGAAGTATTTCATGCTTGAACTTTTAACCAAATCATCACTGCTCTTTGGTTTTTTGTTCTTATAAATTACCGCCGATGCATCGCCCTGAACAAAGCGCACACTGTCGAACAACATGTTTCCAAAAACCATTTTATGCTCTGAAGGATTGGCAGGATAAAAACCCATGGCACTGAAAACATACCAAGCGCTCATTTGCCCACAGTCTTCATTGCCACACAAACCATCGGGCGTCGGTTTATAAAAATCGCGGCAAATTCTTTTTACATATTTGGATGTAGAATCGATGTTGTTGAACAGGTAAGCAAAGTGGTGACTCGGCTCGTTCCCATGTGCGTATTGACCTATCAAACCCGTGATATCCGCTTGCTCTCTGCCCGTCGTTTTTGAATCGGTATTAAACAATTTTGACAACAAATTACGGTCATAAATGGCCTCTAAATTGTGTTGCACAGCAAAGGTGTATTGCCAGGCATTGGCTTCTGTAAAATGGTTGTTCACCTGCTTTGGATCAAAGTCTGGCAACCATCCACCATTCACCCTTGGGGTCATAAACCCAGAGTTCACATTGCGGATATTGCGCCAAGCCTCTGCATATGCTTGGTATTTTTGAGCATCCTCATGCTTACCTAGAAAACTGGCTATGCTTGATGCACAGTGCATGTTGTAACTGTATTCAAGCGTTTTTGAAACACTTTCACTTTCATCCTCTGCAGACAAATAACCTTTTAATCTAAATTTGTCCAATCCAGTTCTGTTGTTCATGGTTTCTGACACTATACCTGGATACAAAGAAGATAATTCATCCCTGCTGATGACATTCCTCAAGTAGGCATTTTGAATGACACTCACACTGTGAAAACCAATCATACAATTGGTTTCATTGCCCCATAATTCCCACATTGGAAAGCGCCCTCCTTCTTGGTATTGGGCTCTAAAGGTCATCATGAAATCGCGGGAACGTTTCTTGTCAATGATATTTAGCAAAGGATGTAAAGCTCTATATGTATCCCACAAAGAAAACACAGAGTAGTAATTAAATCCATCGGCAACATGTACCTTTTTATCCCTTCCCATATAGCGGCCATCCACATCGTTTAACACATTGGGATGCATCATACAATGGTAAAGTGCGGTGTAGAAATTCTTCTTTTCTACCAAGCTGCCACCGTATACCTTTATTCTGTTGAGTTCAAGGTTCCAAGCTTTATTGGCCTCGTCTTTTACCTTTTTAAAGTCCCAATGGTTTAATTCCTTTTCTAGATTGTTTTGAGCCCCTTTTTCATCTACAGCAGACAAGGCTGTTTTAACCAAAATGGACTCTCCTTTTTTAACTTGAAAACCCAGGTTAATTTTAGTTTGCCCGCTGCTGTCCTTCGTTATATGAATTAGATCAGCATCCTTACTCACTTGAAAATAGTAATACAACAATTGATCGACTGCCCAAGCCTCAGAGCGTCTTAAGCCACTAAAGGTGTGCTTGTCTATTTGGGTAATTTTTCCTTCCAGCAAAATGTCACGGTGTTTCAAATCGAGGGTTATCCAAGCATATCCATTTTGAGAATAGGTGTATTTCTGAAGTCCAACTCTAGCCGTTGAAGTCAGTTCCACCAATATCCCATTGTTGAGCTTAACGCTGTAGTAACCTGGACTGGCTTTTTCATTTTTATGGGAAAACGAGTAAGAGAGTTTGTCCAAATTCCAAATGGGCTCAATGGCTTTATTGACAAAGGTGGGCATGAAAGCAATATCCCCATAATCGCTGCAACCGGTGCCACTTAAATGGGTATGTGAAAATCCATAAATAATGCTGTCGCTGTAATGGTAGCCACTGCAGCCGTCCCATGAACCATCAATCCTGGTATCGGGACTTAATTGCACCATAGCATAAGGCGTTGTTGCGCCTGGAAAAGTATGGCCATGGCCATCAGTGCCCACAAAAGGGTTTACGTATTGGGTGTAGTTGTTTTGGGCATTCAAGCCAATTGCCAATACACTTACAAGTGCATAAATTGCTTTTTTAATCATGTTGGTATAAGCTCAATATTCTTTGACATGAAGAAAAACCTCCTTCATTGTGATATTGAGTTCTGGGAATAATATGGAGTTAAATGTTTCTTCTTCTGTATAGATTTTTGAACCTTGATATTTACCATTGTTCAGGATATATACAATTAGGGTTTTGTTTTGAGTATCGACTATCCAATATTCTCGCACTAATGCCTCTTGGTACAAATGGAATTTTGTATTCAAGTCATGTTGGCTATTTGATGGCGATAGTATTTCAACAATTAAATCGGGCGGACCGACGCAACCTTGTTTGTCGAGTTTGCTTTCATCACAAACCACGCATAAATCAGGCTGAACAACGGTTTGGTCTTTTCCATCGGTTTTAGGGAAAAGCCTAACATCAAAAGGCGCTATAAAAACACGACAAGGTTTATTAAAAAAATAAGTCCCCAATATCCTGCTAAAATTGCTGGAAATAGTTTGGTGGTTTGTGTTGGCTGCAGGGCTCATTTTGTAGAGCTTACCTTTTATCAATTCAACCCGTTCCTTGAACTGCCAACGCATGTAATCTAGGAAGGAATACGATGCATTTGGATCTAACTTGGCGTAATCTGTTATAGGTTCATTAGTTTTCATGAACCACGAAGTTAGAAAAAATTAATCTAAAAAAAAATGGCTGCGGATTAGGCAGCCATTTCAATTCAAATATTTATATGATTACTCAGCGATGATGCCAGCTGAAAGATATTCTCTGTTCATTCTAGCGATATTGCTTAAGCTTATTTCTTTAGGACATTCTGCAGAACAAGCACCTGTATTGGTACAAGCGCCAAAACCTTCTGCATCCATTTGGTTAACCATTGCAAGAACACGTTTTCGAGCTTCTGGTTGACCTTGAGGCAATAAAGCCAATTGAGATACTTTAGCAGAAACAAACAACATAGCACTTGCATTTTTACAAGCAGCTACGCAAGCACCACAACCGATACATGCTGCGCTTGAGAAAGCTTCGTCTGCTATTTCTTTACCGATTGGTAAATTGTTTGCGTCTTGAGCGTTTCCTGTGTTAACACTTACGAATCCACCGGCTGACATAATACGGTCGAACGATGAACGGTCAACCGACAAGTCTTTTAGCACTGGGAAAGCGGCAGCTCTCCATGGCTCAACTACGATGATGTCACCATCTTTGAACGAACGCATGTGCAATTGACAAGTTGTAACAGCGTTTTTCGGACCGTGTGGTCTACCGTTGATGTACATACTGCACATACCGCAAATGCCTTCACGGCAATCGTGGTCAAACACTACAGGCTCTTTGCCTTCGTTGATCAACTGCTCGTTCAATACATCGAACATTTCCAAGAACGACATATCCTCAGAAACATGGTCTAATTTATAGGTTTCAAACTGCCCTTTAGCAGCATTGTTTTTTTGTCTCCAGACTTTTAATGTTATCTTCATTTTTATAGGGGTTAGGGGCTAGGGGTTAAGTTATTGGTTAATTGTTATTGATTATTGGTTTTTGTAGTCTCTAAATAACTAACAACCTTACTTATAACTGCGGGCAGCAATTTTAATATTCTCGTATTTTAATTCTTCTTTGTGCAAGTTCCATTGGTTGTCACCGGTCAATTCCCAAGCTGAAACGAAGCTGAAGTTTTCATCATCTCTTAATGCTTCACCTTCTTCGGTTTGGTATTCTTCACGGAAGTGACCGCCACAGCTTTCATTTCTCTCTAAGGCATCTTTACACATCAATTCACCCAATTCTAGGAAGTCAGCAACACGTCCTGCTTTCTCTAGTTCGGTATTGAATTCATCTGCAGTTCCAGGAACACGAACGCTAGACCAGAATTCAGCACGTAAAGCTTGGACATCCGTGATTGCTTTTTTCAAAGCTTCTGCATTTCTTGACATACCACATTCGTTCCAAATAATTTTACCTAAAATTTTGTGGAAGTAATCTACAGACTTGGTTCCTTTAACATTGATTAAATGGTCGATAACCGCTTTCACTTTATTTTCAGCTTCAACAAATGCTTCATGATCTGTTGGGATTGCTTTGGTTCTGATGTCCGTACTTAAGTATGCGCCGATGGTGTAAGGCAATACAAAATATCCATCTGCCAAACCTTGCATCAATGCAGAAGCTCCAAGACGGTTGGCACCGTGGTCAGAGAAATTCGCTTCACCAATTGCATACAAACCAGGAACAGTGGTCATTAAGTTGTAATCAACCCACAATCCACCCATGGTGTAATGCACCGCAGGGTAAATTTGCATTGGTTCGTTGTATGGATTAACACCAGTAATTTGCTCGTACATGTCGAACAAGTTGCCATATTTTTCTTTAACAACTGCTTTACCTAAAACGATTAAAGTTGCTTTATCCGGGTTGATTAAGTTCTTTTTAGTTGCTTCAATTTTTCCATAACGCTCAATTGCTGCAGCGTAATCAAGGTAAACTGCTTGCCCAGTTTTGTTAACGCCAAAACCAGCATCACATCTTTCTTTAGCCGCTCTTGATGCCACGTCTCTTGGAACCAAGTTACCAAAAGCAGGGTATCTCCTCTCTAAATAATAATCTCTATTTTCTTCAGCAATATCATTTGGCTTTAATTGTCCTGCTCTTACTGCCTCAGCATCTTCTTTGCGTGCTGGCACCCATATACGTCCGTCGTTTCTCAATGACTCAGACATCAAAGTTAATTTTGATTGGTGATCGCCAGAAACAGGAATACATGTTGGGTGAATTTGAGTAAAGCAAGGATTGCCAAAGAATGCACCTTTTTTGTGTGCTTTCCAAGCAGCCGTTACGTTACTACCCATTGCATTGGTTGATAAGAAGAAAACGTTTCCGTATCCACCAGTTGCTAAAACTACAGCGTGACCGAAATGTCTTTCCAATTTACCACTTACCAAATCGCGGGCAATAATACCTCTTGCTTTTCCGTCGATGGTTACCACGTCCATCATTTCATGACGGGCATGCAGTGTAACATTACCCATACCAACTTGTCTTTGCAATGCACTGTATGCACCTAGCAACAACTGTTGACCAGTTTGTCCAGCTGCATAAAAAGTTCTTTGAACTTGGGTACCACCAAATGAACGGTTGCTTAACATTCCACCGTATTCGCGGGCAAAAGGAACACCTTGAGCCACACATTGGTCGATGATGCTGCTGCTCACTTCAGCCAAACGGTGAACATTGCCTTCACGTGCACGGTAGTCGCCACCTTTAATGGTATCGTAAAATAAACGGTAAACACTGTCACCGTCGTTTTGATAATTTTTAGCTGCATTGATACCTCCTTGAGCAGCAATTGAGTGCGCACGTCTTGGAGAATCTTGGAAGCAGAAAGCTTTCACTTTGTAACCCATTTCAGCCAAAGTAGCAGCTGCTGAAGCACCGGCCAAACCAGTACCTACAACAATAATTTCAATACTTCTTTTGTTTGCAGGGTTAACCAGCGCAACACTGGATTTATATTTGGTCCATTTTTGGTCTATTGGACCTTCAGGGATTTTTGAATCTAAAATATTTGACATATAAAAAATCTTTAGCTTAGGTTATTGGTTAATGAAAAAATACACCGGCATTGCGGCAAATAGAATAGGAATGATGATACCGAACACCCACACACCAATGAAGTTGATTA
>CANFXY010000059.1 GCA_947451105.1 Bacteroidota bacterium
ACACGGGTGAGAAAATTATTGGTGTGAGCATACACAGCAGAAAAGGGACGGAGACCTGCTTAAGCAATCAGGATGGATTTTATTCTTTAACCATGGGTTCTGATAGTGTTCAGCTTGTATTTGAAATGCCAGGCTATCAGAGCAAAGTCATGGGTTTTAAACTGGATGACAATCTTGTTTTAAATGTTCAGCTCAAGGATGAAATTTCTGATCTGCGTTATACCGTTTCATCAAAGATTGATGAGCGCACAAGTTATAAGCCAGATGAATTTCATTTTAATGGAAAGACGCTTAAACAGTTTCCTGTTTTATTTGGAGAAAGTGATGTGATGAAAGGTTTACAGTTATTACCTGGAGTAAGTTCAGGCAACGATGGAACCATAGGTCTAAATATTAGAGGTGGTGGCCCTGATCAAAATTTAATCTTGTTGGATGATGTACCCATTTACAATCCTTCCCATATTTATGGTTTTTTCAGTGTGTTCAATTCAGATGTGGTGAAAGATGTGAAATTATTGAAAGGTGGCATGAATGCGCGTTACAACGGAAGGTTGAGTAGTGTGGTTGATGTGCGCACGATTGACGGAAACAATAAAAAGTTAAAACTGCAAGCCAGTCTAGGTCTACTCTCCTTCAAGATTACTCTTGATGGTCCAATTTTTAAAAATGGGAAAACCACTTTCTTGCTCGCTGCACGTCGCTCTTATCTAGATTTGTTAAGCAATGCTGGGCAAAAAGTATGGACACCCAATACCAATTCTCCTTTGAGGACCTCCTACTATTTTTATGACGCCAACGGCAAGATAAAACACAGTTTTAGTCAAAAGCACCAACTGTCTTTTTCATTTTATCTTGGCCAAGACAACACCTCAATTAAGAATTCATTTTCGGCCAAAGATCCAGGCAAGACCGTAAGTGAACGCGACAGACAAACGGTTTTTTGGGGCAATAAAGTTTTCTCTTTGCGCGACCACCATGTAATAAATCCAAAACTTACAGCGTGGTTGAATGCCTCTTATACTTCATACGATTTTGGCAACGAATCAAGCTACGAGTACAATGAACTTACTGACAGTTCTCGAACCTTCAATGCGTATAACTACCGCTTTATTTCGAGTATCAACAACAGCATCGCGTCGTATAACTTGGAGTATAAACCAACAAGTGATTTAACCATCAAAACAGGGCTAGGAGTGGTCTACCATGTTTTTCAACGGGATGTTTTTACCTCAGACAGCATCATTCAAAAAGAATTGGTGAATACCAATCAGTATTATACCATGGAGTATAATTCGTATGTAGATGCAGCCTGGTTAATTAGAAGAAATGTCCGTTTAAATGCCGGGCTAAATTATGTTCAATACCATATAAGTGGCAATAAATTCAATTTTGCGCAACCGCGTTTTTCGTTCAATTACAAGCCGGTGAAAAATTTATTGATGCATGCAGCCTTTCAACGCACTGCACAATTTTTACATTTGCTGACCAGTAATACCATCGGAATTCCTATTGATATGTGGCTGCCTTCAACCAATGTGGCCAAGCCCGAAACTGCAAACACTTATAGCGGCGGTATCAGTTATTACAAAGGCGATTTTGTTTTCAATGTAGAAGCGTTTCACAAAGAAATGTCGAATGTTATAGATTATAAAGAACAAGCCAATTACATTGGAACTGACAACAATTGGGAGGATAAGATTACTTCAGGAAAAGGAAGGGCTTATGGTTATGAATTCATGGCTGAAAAACGAAATGGTAAGACCAAAGGATGGGTGAGTTATACATTGAGTTGGAACTTTAGGCAATTTGATAAAATTAATGGGGGGAAAGAATTTCCCTATAAATACGACAGAAGACATAATTTGGCGGTATTGATAAGCCATGAATTTTCAAGACGTTTTGATGCATCTCTTACATGGGTCTTCGCAAGTGGAGCTAATTACACCTTGCCTGAACAGGTGTATTTTGTAAATTCCGGTTTGCAAAAAGGCAATGCGATTTACATTTATGGTGATAGAAACAACTATCAATTCCCCGACTACCACCGTTTAGATTTTGGTTTGAATTTTAAGAAGTATAAAAAACATTATACAAGGATTTTAAGTGTAGGTGTATATAATGCCTACAACCGTCAGAATCCATTTTATGTCAACCTCGCCTACAATGCAGAGGGTAAGCGTGTCTTCGAGGCCGTGAGTTTATTTCCTGTATTGCCAAGTATAAATTATAAAATAGTCTTTTGAGAAAAATATTGATTTATACCGCCTGCGTTTTGCTTTTCTCTTGTAAAAAAGAGATCTCTGTAAACATCGAAGAGAGGCCAGCAAGTTTGGTGGTTAATGCAGATTTATTCAAGGATAGTTTGATAGAAATTGACTTGTCTCTAACTCAAAATATAGTAGATAACAATCCAGAGAAAAAAGTGAACGATGCGGTCATAGAGGTTTTTAGTAAAGATTCAACAATTCTTGATGTATTGAATCCCCAAGGGTTTGGTAGATACCAATCGAGTGTTGTAAGACCTAAAGCAGGATTCGAATACTTGTTTAGAATATGCCATCAAGATAAAGTCTACTGGGTTGACGAAATAATGCCTGATACTTTTGACGCAAATATCATAGACACCAGCCGAGTGATTTTTCAAGGTAAAAGCAGTTTTTTTCAATACCGATTGGACATTAAGAACGACTTTTTTAAAGACAACTTTTTTAGTTTTAGAATTAAAAAGATTTCTCAGAAAGTAAAAGGTTTAGACACCATTTTGGTTGAGGAATGGTGCGACATAGAGACGGTTGATTTTATCTTAACCGAGAACCCAGAAACCCGTTTTTCCAAGAAACAGTTGTTGTTTACTGACCGTTATTTTAGAGGTGTTAGACAAGAGTTTAAATTCGGAATAAGTATATCCGATGCAGTAAATCAAAAGACACTAAAGTTGGTTTTATACGTTACGACCCATTCGAAAAGTGGTTATAATTATTACACCTCGGTTAACGAGCACTTGTTTTACCAAAATGATCCATTCTCTCAGCCCACACTTTTAAAAGGCAATGTTTCCAATGCCTATGGCGCAGCAGTTGGGCAAATAACCAAACGCTACGAAATCAATTTTAAATAGCTATTCACTTGGATTGGCTTGCCAACGATAGCAGAGTGGTATGATTAAAAACAAGGTAACAAGTATGCCTATACTCCAGTTGATCAATCCAATGCTGGCCCAATTGGAGTCTATCCAATCGTGGATTGGATAGGCCGGTCTAACCGTTACCCACACATGGTTTATGCATTTGTTGATCTCGCCCGTCGCCCTGTAAATGTTATACATTAGGAGAGGGAAGAAACCTAAGAAGCCAAATGAAAACCAGTGAAGCCAGAGCGCTGAAAATAGTTTGTTGTGCTTTGATCGGATAAACTGTATGCTTAAAAACAAACATAGAAAGACAAATAGAATGAACACATATTGAATGTCTTCGTCAAAAGCAAAAGTTAACAATCCGAATATGATCGACCATACACCAGTTCCGATAATGGCGCTAATCCATGGTTTTAAGCGGGTGAAACGGAATAGTATAAGCAAGATGCTTAAGCCCAGAGCAATGTATAAGTAAATAATGGTTTGAGTGGCAGAAAAGAATCCTTCTGTTTTTAGACTATTGACATGGTTGATTGCAGAGTTGATGGCATCAAATTCACCTTCCATGTATCCCAGTTGAGCGTATTCAAACTCTTTTAATCCTCCGTAATAGGAAGTAACTTCATGGTAAACGGTGTTCTTCTCATCTATAAAACACCAGGCCACTAGTGTGTCAATATCCACTTTGTGTCGCGCATGGTATTTGTCCATGGTTTTGAAATAGGCTTGTAAGCAAGCTTTAATGGAATCGCGTTCTTTGTTTTTTAACCAACGTTTAACAATAAAGTGGTAATCATTTGCATCGTTTTTGTATTCAACATTTTCAATTGCTTTTTGATAATAGTTGCCATAAAGGTATTCTGAATAAGAACTGGAAAGTGTTGTGATCTCCTCATTTGGAGCTACAGCTGCAGTTACTTCTTCTATACTTACAGGTTCTGATGAATTAATGTCACAATAATCAGGTGGAGGTGGGGGCATGTTTTTTTCTCGCTCACCTCTAGCCTGCATTGAATCGTAACAGTTTTGGCTGTCGTATTTATTGCTCGAGGTTGGGATAAAGGCTGCGGCTAAATTGACGATTTTAGCGTCTTCCTCAGGATTCAAATGGGCGCTAATTTTTAAAAGTTTTAAATGCCGCGCATATAAATAGGTGTGAAAAATTGGAAGGTTGAGTATGAACACAAAAAACACCAACAAAAACTCTTTTCTTAAACGCGTTTTTGTAACAGGGTAAAAACTTTTAAACGCATTGTGGCGTAGATAATATATAAGCCATACGATTAGTCCTAAGACCAAGAGTAAGCCGCCGAAAAGGAAGGTTTGAAAGTGTTCCAAACCTGAGTATTCCCATTCTTTAAATACGCTGAGGCCATATACTGAATTATAGCCGATTAAGAAGAAAAAGCTGTGACATATCAGCGCAAATATTAGCACTTGAACTATTTTGATGTTCCACAATAGTGGGTGGTTTAACAACAAATATTGGTTGATTTTTTTGATCATGTTTATTGGATAAAAAAGCGTCTAGATGATTGGGTGATGTTGCGCAGATAATTTACGTTTAGTTTCTTTTCACTAATGGTCGTGAATATCTCGTTGGTGTTGCTTCCGGCTTTGAAATGTATAACATACACACCGCCGTTAAATTGGATTTGACTGATGCCGATAGACTCAAATGCTTTTGTAATGGCGTCTCTGCTTTCTTCAATTTCCATTTCAAAAATTAATTCCTGCCCCTCTTGTAAATCTTGGTTCTTGTATTGGTATTGTGCTTCACCTTGTCTGAGGAAAATGACCAAGTCTGATATTTTTTCTACTTCATAAAGTTGTTGTGAGCTAAGCACCAAACCGAATGGATGCGAAGTCGATTCGCTCATATACTTTAGGTCTTGCAATATGGTTTGTTGGGAGATGATGTCTAAGTTAGAAAGCGGTTCATCCAACAACATCAATTCAGGTTTCCTGAGCAATGACTTAGCCAATTCGAATCTTGTTCTATACCCCGAGGAAATACTGTTCCATGTGTGGTTTTTAAACGGTCGCAGTCCTAGTCGTGCAATAATGAGTTCAGCCCGCATTAAATTTTCTTCACCTGTAATGCCATAAGAGCTGAGGGTAAAATGCAGGTTGTCCATTAAAGAACCATACCAGCGGGGCACGCGCTGTGGGATATAAATAAGTCTTGATCTAAGTTCAAATAAACTTTTGCTGTTTTGCTCCGCCGCGTATTTGATGCTTCCCCCATCTTGTTCTAAATCTTTGCAAAGTAGACGCAATAAAGACGTTTTGCCGTTTCCGTTTTCACCAACTAGACCAACCACTTCGCCGTATTTAAGGGTAAAACTAATGGGAGAAATTTTAAATTGACTGCTTTGGTATTGTTTTGCTAAATCTTTTACTTCCAATAAGCTTGCATGGCTTGCTGTGTTTTCAGGGTATTGGTATTGGATGAGCTTTTGAATCAAAGCATCCAAATTACTAGGGTCTATTTCATTGCTTGATTCGTAAGCATCTATAAGGTCTAGTAAACTTTGTTGAATCTTTAAATCGTTGGTGTCCATAACACAATCGATTAATCGACGAAGGCCAAGGCTGTGGTCGCCGTGTTCAAAGCAATCCTTTACATGTTGGATTTTGAGCGTATTCATTTTGCTGCAATTAACTAAAATGAATTTGGATTTATTGTTTGAAATGTAAAATTTCTATCAACATTGCTCTTTAAACTATGGAAGCATTGAGTAGGGTCTTTGTCTTAAATGGTAGATTCCGTTTTTTTAATTAAAGAAATAAGTCCATTTTTGCAGCCGATATGAGTTTATTAGTTACAGGTACCGTAGCATTCGATGCCATTGAAACCCCGTTTGGAAAAACAGACAAAATTATTGGAGGTGCAGCTACCTATGTGAGTTTGGCCGCTTCTTATTTTACAAAAGATGTGTCTTTGATAGGGGTGGTGGGCGATGACTTCCCTCAGCCGTATATCGATTTGTTAAAAAACAAAGGAATCAACACCTCTGGTTTGCAAGTGAAAGCAGGCGAAAAGTCGTTTTTCTGGAGTGGCCGTTATTTCAATGACATGAACAGCAGAGAGACCTTGGTAACTGAATTAAATGTATTGGCTGATTTTGATCCGATTGTTCCTGAGGGTTTGGAAAGTCCAGACTATTTGATGTTGGGCAATTTGGCGCCAATTGTACAAAGTACTTTAATCTCTAGACTTAAAAACAGACCTAAATTAATTGTTATGGACACCATGAATTTCTGGATGGACATTGCAATGGATGATTTAAAGAAAACCATCAGCATGGTTGATGTTTTAACCATCAACGATGAAGAAGCTAGACAATTGTCTGGTGAATACAGTTTGAGAAAAGCAGCGCGCAAAATATTGGCTATGGGTCCTAAATATTTAATTATTAAAAAGGGCGAACATGGTGCTTTGTTGTTTTTTGAAGAGGAAGTTTATTTCGCCCCTGCAATGTTGTTGGAAGACGTGTTCGATCCAACAGGCGCTGGCGATACATTTGCTGGTGGATTTATTGGATGGTTGGCCAGTACCGATGATATTAGTTTTGAAAACATGAAACGCGCCATTATTTATGGCAGTGCTTTGGCCAGTTTCTGTGTTGAGAAATTCGGAACTGAAAACATATTGGACATTGATGCCAATAAATTAAGAGACAGGGTAAGCGATTTCCGTCGCTTGTCTTATGTCGATTTTCTAACTGACTAATCTTTTATGCTCACGGCGCATCAGGTTTTAGATGGATACACACAGGGGATTTTCCCTATGGCTGATCCAGATGAAGGAGATGCGATTTATTGGTATGAGCCTACCATGCGTGGCGTGATATTGCCCGAAGAATTTCATATACCCAAGAACCTCAAGAAACTTTATTTAAAAAAGCCATTTGAATTGCGGATCAACGGCGATTTCAGGCTGTGCATGGCGAATTGTTCTAAGCGCGAAGAGACATGGATTTCAGAAGAAATCATAGAGGTGTATTCGGGCTTAAACAAAATGGGTTTTGGTTTTAGTTTCGAGGCCTGGTTGGATGGCGAAATGGTTGGGGGCTTATATGGCATTGCCATGGGAAAAGTTTTCTTTGGAGAAAGCATGTTTCACACGGCCACCAATGCCAGTAAAATCGCCTTGGTTTTTCTAGTCGATTGGCTTAAGATGCATGGGTTTATTCTGCTTGATTGTCAGTTTATCAACGACCACTTGTTGCAGTTTGGTGCCAAAGAAATACCCCAAAAAGAATTCTTGAAACTATTGGATGATGCTTTGGCGCAGGGGTGATTAACCTTCTGCGTATTTGTCTATTTCCAACGGGTCTTTTTGCTGTTATTTTTAATTCAGTGCTGGGCAAGGTTTTGCTGTTTCATATTCAAAACAAAATTTGATAAAAAATTTAAAAAAAATGCAAGACTTTTTGGTCTTGCATTTTAGATAATTATTGAAATTTAATTGGTTTTTCAATTGATAATAATCTTAATAATTTGTGTTTTATAATCATCATAGAACAAAACAGTATACATACCTTTGTCAAGGTCGTTGACGTTCAGGATCCCATTGACCTCGCCGTTCAATACGGTTTTTCCTTGCAGATTAATAATGGTGTATGCACAATGCTTGTTCGAAGAAATTGTAAATGTCCCGTTGTTCGGATTCGGGTATAAATTGATTTCATTTGCTTCTGCATCCACAGCAAGGGTAAGTAAAACTGAAGACTCAGAAAAGTCTTCTAGGTTAACCATAGATATTTTATAGAATTTATTTCGCAATATATTTTGGTCAAAAAATCGATATTGTGCAATGCCATTGTTCGTGTTTATGCCGTTTGTTTTGCCAATCAATGTCCAGCTAAGACCATCGATGCTTTTGTAGATGTTGTAGTAGTGTGGCGCATCGGCTTGCGTTGTCCAAGATAAAACTGCCGTTTCATTGCTTTGGGTAACTTTGTAGTCAATAAACTTCAATGGAAGTGGGCTCCAAAAAACCAAAGTTCCACTGCTTCTAAATCTGTGGTAAGTGTGACCTCCTGAAGTGAAAACGTCGCCTCCTGTGGCAGCTTGCGCTCCAGCATATCTAAAAATCACCAAACCTGAACCGCCGTTTCCGCCAGAAGGGGCATACCAACTGGTTCCGTTACCGCCACCACCGCCACCACCTGTATTTGCTGTGCCACTTGTGTTAGAAGTACCACCGCCTCCCAGGCCGCCGGACGCTGCTCCTGCCCCTGACTGGCCTTGATAATTTCCACCGCCTCCTCCTCCTGCTACATAACGGCTGCCATTGTTTAATATTCCATCGCTAGTGACGTCAAGCCATGCGTAGCTAGAACCAGAGCCTCCGCTAACAGGATTTGTTGAACTTGATTTAATTCCACCTCTTCCGCCAGCGCCAGAATTACTTAAACCCGAACCACCGGCACCAGCATTTGAGTTTGAAGTTGCATCGAGTCCTCTGTTTCCGCCATATGCAGTATATGTTGTGCTATCAATAACAACTGTGCTTTCATTGCCATTTGAAGATTGATAAACAACTCCACCAGTATATGAACTGCCAACTCCTCCAGTTCCAACAGTTACAGTATATGTTTGGCCACTGCTATAGCCTCTAGTCCATGTGGCAACTTGACCACCGCCACCGCCTCCGCCACCGGATCCGTTAGCTGCATTTTCTAAACCACCACCACCACCACCACCTACGCCGAGGATTTCTAAAGTATTTTGACCGTAAAATGTGAAATAGGACGTTAAAGAAATAGAAAGCAATAAAAATCTAAGATAATAATGTAATTTCATGCTGCTAAGATAGTTACTGATAAACATTTCTATCTGTAGAATTATTTTAACCATTTTATTATTAAAATATAAATTACATACTTTTAAGTTATATTGGCTATAAAAAATTGATTGTTAAGTTTTAAATTAGTGACATAATTTATTATATTTTTATTTTACTTCATTTATTATTGAAAAGTTGCTACAAACTATAGTCTAATTTTTATATTTCTTAAAAAGGCTTATACCTTTAATTAAGGGTTTAAAATAAAGAATTAAGAAATTAGTTAAGAAATAGATAGGTATGGATGAAGATGAATTTCTAATTCTTGTTCGAGTCATTTGTTGTTGTTGAATTGATGTATTTTGAATAAAGTAACTTTTACTACTTCTAAAATTTAATTTTTCATTAAGTTTGCAACATAAACCATGATTCGTTCAATTAAAAAACTATTAGTTGCTAACCGCGGAGAGATAGCCATACGTGTGATGCGCACTTGCCGTGAGTTGGGTATAAAAACAGTTGCTGTTTATAGCGATGCCGACCGCAATGCTTTGCATGTTCGTTATGCCGATGAGGCCTATAGATTGGGTCCGCCACCATCACGCGAAAGCTATCTGTTGGCAGATAAGATTATTGAAATATGCAAAACCCACGGGGTTGACGCTGTTCATCCAGGATACGGATTTTTAAGTGAACGTTCTGAATTTGCCATTAAATTGGCTGCAGCAGGCATCATTTTCGTAGGACCATCTGCTGAGAGCATGGACTTAATGGGAAGTAAAATTGCCAGCAAGCAAGCCGTTGAGAAATTCGGTGTGCCTTTGGTTCCAGGTTTGAAAGAAGCGATAACAGATATAGAAGCAGCCAAACAGGTTGCGGTACAAATTGGTTTCCCTGTTTTGATTAAAGCCAGTGCTGGTGGGGGTGGAAAGGGCATGAGGATTGTCAACGGAGTTGACGAGTTCGAGTCTCAAATGCACATGGCCCAAAGTGAAGCTTTGAGTTCTTTTGGTGATGACAGTGTGTTTATAGAAAAATACGTAGCTGCACCAAGGCATATAGAAATACAATTAATGGCCGACAACCACGGCAATGTCTGTTATTTGTTTGAGCGCGATTGCAGCATACAAAGAAGACATCAAAAATTGGTTGAAGAAGCACCGAGTGCTGTGTTGACCCCTGAATTGCGCAAGCAAATGGGTGAGGCTGCAGTGAATGTTGCTAGAGCCGCCAATTACAGTGGTGCAGGAACGGTGGAGTTTCTATTGGACGAAAAATTAAATTTCTATTTCCTAGAAATGAATACCCGTTTGCAAGTTGAGCATCCTGTAACCGAATTGATAACTGGCTTGGATCTAGTGAAGGAACAAATCAGAGTGGCTGAGGGTCATCCTTTGAGTTTTACCCAAGAGGATTTAAAAATCAACGGACATGCTTTAGAATTAAGGGTATGTGCTGAAGATCCTATGAACAACTTCTTGCCTGATATTGGCACATTGAGTACCTACCGTGTGCCTCAAGGTCCTGGCGTCAGGGTCGACGATTGCATGGAAGAGGGCATGGAAATACCTATTCATTACGACAACATGGTGGCTAAGCTCATTGTTTGGGCCGATACCCGCGACAATGCGATTGACAAAATGAAGCGCGCCATCACAGAATATAGAATTTCAGGAGTGGCTAATACCTTACAATTCGGTCATTGGGTAATGGAAAACGAACATTTCATCAATGGGAATTTTGACACCAAGTTTATCGATAATTATTTCAAACCAGAATATTTACAGTCAAAAGAAGACCAAAATTTAGAAGAAGCCCTGGGTTTAATTGCCTCTTATGTTTTTTCAAATAAGGTAGCAGCAACTCAGACATCTAGTGCGTCAAGTTCCACAGAGTCTGATTGGTACAAAAAACGCAGAAGCCTTCGTTAGTCCTTATTTAATCTTACTAAATGTATTATTAGTTAGAGGTAAGAATAATAAATTTTTTACTCTCGGATTAAAGGTCTTACTTGCCACATAATGTGAGGAGTTTCCTTGCGCCAAACCCAAATGTTTTAATGTGAATTTTTCGTTCTGTTTACATTATTCAATAACATAGAAAAACCACCTTGAAGTATTTAATCAAAAACATGGTCAGCATGCGTTGTAAAATGCAGGTAAAGGCACTTATTGAGAGTAAGGGATATAACTGTACGTCAATAGATGCAGGTGAGTTTGAACTTTTAGAAGACTTAAGCAAAGAGGTTTTGATTGAATTAAGCAAAGAGCTGAATAGGATAGGGTTTTTGATTTTGGATGAAAAAGAGCAGCAAACTTTCAAGACAATTCGAGGCATAGTAGCTGAATTGGTGCATTATTCCGAAAAAGTTATACAAGTTGATATCGACAATTATTTAGATACACAAATGAAGATGTCGGCGGCCGATTTAATTTTGTTGTTTTCCTCAGTAAAAGGCATCAGCATCGCTCAGTATTTTATGTTGCAAAAAATCGAAAAGGCCAAAGAACTTATTCTATATGAGGGCCTGCCGGTCTTGGAAATAGCGAATAAGTTGGGATTTAACAGTTTGGCCGAAATGCAGAGCGATTTCAAAAAGTTAAGTGGACTTAGTCCTGATTTCTTTGAAAAATTGAGATTGCAGCGCTTAGAGAAAATGAAATTATGTGAATGATGTAAATTATTCCGAAAAGAAAGATAGAATTAAACCACATATAATGCAGTACTTTGTAAAAAAATAGATACCATGGAAAACCAAGAAAATAAAGAAAAAGTAAATGTTGGGGTTCCAGTTGAAATGCCCAAGGGGGTTTCACATATAATTGTTGAGATTATAGAATACGTTCCCAATGCGGTGGTGAGTAAAACCATTATCAAAAAATCGACCGGCAATGTTACGGCGATGTCATTTGATGAAGGCGAGGAATTAAGTGAAAAAACCATTCCATTTGACACCTATGTTCAAATTATTCATGGTTCTGCTCAAGTAACGATCAACAAAGTTGAGCACCAATTGCCTTTGGGCTCTGGTATCATTATACCCGCGCATTCTTTGCATTGCTTTCATGCCAATGAGCAGTTTAAAATGATATCGACTATTATTAAAAGTGGGTACGAAGATTAATTTTAAATAAGTGCTTGTTTTACACCCAAGCATAATAATTTAAAAGGGTTTGCAGTTGTAATGATTCATTCTTTATTCCCTTTTAAATTTAAGACCCTATACTACAGTTTTCTTTTTGAATTATTTCTAGATATTGTAGTTCTAAGTGAAAAGATAATTACAAGAATTATAAATGCTTGAGGTAAAAAGATTAATTTGAATTACTTGAATTAGTTCAAGTAGTTTCTGCATGTCAGATAATACTTTTGCCTTTGCTTTGATTATGTTTTTTGTTTAAATGAGGAGCTCTATTAGTCTCTCCATCTTATTTTGAATATTAAAACCATATTATAACCGAACTTGAGATGATTTTTTGCATCAGACATAATATTGTAACTATTAAAATTTGAAAATTAATTGAATTGTAAATTGAATATCGGGAATTTCATTGTTGTTAATTGTATTACACTAATAATCTACTTTGTAGTCACAAAAGAATAATGTTAGAACGTATTAGAAAGAATTCAACCATTTTAAATAAATTACAATTAAATCTTCTTCAATATTTAGAGGCATTTACGCATTTTTACTACCGAATAGGTCAACAAATTAATTCACCAGACTTCCCTTTTATTTAACTCATGCAGAAATTCATTGACCAATTATATTTGTCTAAATTATCTCATGTTCAGGTAGTTAAAATATTAAGCATTAGTCAATTAAAAAAAATAAAAAAAAATGAAGTGTTGGTTAAGTCTAAGACACTCTGCGATAAAAGTTTTTTTTTAATTAAAGGCGCATTTGTGTGCAGATATATCGACGAGGATAACGCCATTCGAAAGATAATCAACTTTTTTTTAGAAGATTTTCAAAATGCATTTACCTGCAATGACAGCTTTTTTACGGGCAAAAAAACCAATTATGAAATTATCGCTTTAGTTGATTCTGAAATTGTTGAAATTAAGAAAAGTGATTTAGATAGTCTATACCTTGACGACCGCGAACTTTTTCAATTTGCCTATAATTTGATTTACGAAACCTTGGCCGTTGAGAATAATTTGAAAAACAAAGTAATTTCAGAATCATCTGAAAATTTATACAAATATTTAATTGCCAATTGTCCTCAGGTAATTAAGGTTGTTTCATCAAAATATATTGCTGAATTTATGGGTATCACTCCTGAGTGGTTAAGTAAATTAAAAAAGGTAAAGTGAATGCCTTGATTTGTTGAATTAATTCAAGGAAATATACATATGCAAAATATGGAAAAGGAAATAAACAAAATTTAATGAATTAATTCAAGTCTATTTGGCTTTTTTTAATCTTAAGTTTGTACTTTGAAACTTGTTGAAATATCTATAGCCTAGCAATCAAGTAGTATTTCAAATTTATTTTTTAGACGTATTGGCCTTTAATACAAGTGGCTCTAAAGATAAATAACGGTAATTTCTTTTTGATATTAGTAAAAGTAGGGAAACGAATGGAAGTATTAATTAATACACTGCGTAAATCTTATCTAACAGAAGAGCAAATTGAAAAAATACTACTTATTTGTAAAATTAAAACTATAAATAAGAATGAGATTTTAGTAAAAAATAAAACCGTATGTGATAAAGCTTTTTTGGTTCTCAAGGGTGGATTTGTTAATCAATTTATAGATGATGAGAACGATCTCGTAAAATCAATAAGTTTTCACCTTGAAGATTTTCAATCGATGTTCACCTGCAATGACAGCTATTTTACAGGCCAGATTACAAATTGTCAAATAAAGGCTATTTGCGATTCGAGTGTGGTGGAAATATTGAAATCTGATTTAGAGGAGCTTTATAAAGCTGATTTAGGTATCTTTCAATACAATTATGAAATAATTAGTAAAATGTTGATGATAGAGAATGAACTTAAAATTAAAGTTTTAACCGAATCTTCTGAAAATCTTTATGAATATTTAATGCGCAATTGTGGCTCTCTGGTTAAAATTGCGCCATCAAAATATATTGCAGAATTCATGGGCATAAGTCCAGAATGGTTGAGCAAATTGAAAAGAAAAAATTAATTGAATTAATTCAAGATAGGATTAATTTTACTAAAGTTAATTTTGTTCTAACTTTAATCATTTGCTCGTAAATCGATTGTTTATGACATGATTGAGTTTTGTTTTATGAATGATTCAGTTTTAGATATAATTAACAGGCTAAAAGCAATTGAGCTTTTAATATTGGAATTTCATTTAGGTAATGATGACTCTATTTCAGATGCGGGAAATAAGTTGAAATTACTTAAAAGTTTAAATGTTTCAACACCAAGTCTAATGAACTCTTTTGACAATTTATTTAAAGAGTATTTTCCTGCTGTTTCCGAAAAATTCGAGCGGGCTATTTTCCCAAAACTGACTTTAAGTGAAAGGAGAAAAATAAGATTCTTGTTCATACACGGCAATGCTTCGAGTCTTGCAATGCAGCTTGGTATATCGCAAGAGAGTGCAAGGATAAGTCTCTATAGAATCAGAAAAAAATTAAATCTAAAAAGCCAATTAGAATTAGTCAGCTTCCTCAAATCTGCAATCTAAAACTGGGTGAAATCATTTTCAAAAACCAATCGGAAATGTAAGGGCATTGCTTTAGAGATAAATTGGTTTCGGGTCTGAAGCTTTTTTTCTTCAATTTCATAGAAACAATTACCTATTAGTTTCTCCCAATTTTTCTTTAATTTTGCACCTTTATGTCGAAAGTCAGAGTTAGATTCGCGCCTAGTCCTACAGGCCCTTTACACATTGGGGGTGTTAGAACCGCATTGTTCAATTATTTGTTTGCAAAACAACAAGGTGGAGATATGATTTTGAGGGTAGAAGATACCGATCAAGGTCGTTTTGTTCCTGGTGCTGAGCAATACATCATTGACTCTTTAACTTGGGCTGGCATAAAATTCGATGAAGGTACCCACGTGGGCGGTCCTTTTGAGCCTTATCGCCAAAGCGATAGAAAGGCCATGTACCGTCAATACGCTGACCAATTGCTTGAAGCCGGTCACGCCTACTACGCATTCGATACCACTGAAGATTTGGATGAAATGCGCGAGAAGTTAAAAGCTGGTGGCATGGCTGCACAATACGATGCCGTTAGCCGCATGAACATGAAAAACTCTTTGACGCTTGGTGAAGACGAAGTTAAAAGACGTTTGGAAGCAGGCGAGCCTTATGTTATCCGCATAAAATTACCAAGAAAAGAAGAAGTAAGATTCCACGATTTAATTCGCGGTTGGGTGGTGGTGCAAACCTCTGCCATGGACGATAAAGTTTTGTTTAAAAGCGACGGCATGCCTACTTACCATTTGGCCAATGTGGTCGACGATTACACCATGAAAATCACCCACGTTATCCGTGGTGAGGAGTGGTTGCCTTCTGCACCATTGCATGTGATGTTGTATAAGTTTTTTGGTTGGGAAGACGTGATGCCTAAATTCGCTCACCTTCCTTTAATCCTTAAACCAGATGGCAATGGAAAATTAAGCAAACGCGATGGCGACCGTTTGGGCTTCCCGGTGTTTCCAATGGAATGGACCGACCCAACAACTGGCGATATCAGCAGTGGTTACAAAGAAAAAGGCTACGAACCTGAGGCTGTGGTGAACATGTTGGCCCTTTTGGGTTGGCATACCTCAGACAACCGCGAGTTGTTTAGCATGGACGAATTGATACAATTGTTCAGCATAGAAAAGATAAGCAAGAACGGGGCGAAATTTGACCCTGAAAAAGCGAAGTGGTTTAACCACCAACACCTCAT
>CANFXY010000060.1 GCA_947451105.1 Bacteroidota bacterium
AGTAAAAACACGGCTACTGATTATTCAGGAAATGGAAACACGGGTACATTGTACAATTTTACACTCAGAGGAACTAGCTCCAATTGGGTGAATGGTGCGCCTATTGTGGGTAAAACCACTTCAAATATTAAAGTTTTTGCTTGCTCAACATATTTAATCCCGAGTAAAAAAAGAACCTTAAGTAGCTCAGGAACTTATCTGGATACCATCAGCAACCGCATTGGCTGCGATTCAATTATTACAATTGCTTTAAGTATTGGGAAGTCTAACCGCACAGTAAATATTTTTGCTTGCGATTCTTTTAAAACACCCAAAGGTCAAGTAACCTATTCAAACGCCTTTATTTCTGAAACCTATCAATCATACAGAAATTGCGACTCTATTGTCAATTTTAATGTGGTCATCAATAAACGATTTTTAGCTCAAATAAATGCGACGGTGTGTGATTCATTTACCAGTAAAAAAGGCAAGGTGTTTAAGAACTCAAGCCAATTTTCGGATACCTTTAAAACCAAATCATTTTGTGATTCTATATTCGTTTACAACATTATTGTTAACCAATCTAAACAAAGTCAAAGGTCGCTCAGTGCCTGCGATTCAATTAGGATATACAACAACAAATACACCCAATCGCAAACCTTGAAATTTACATTCAAAAGCTATTTGAATTGCGATTCTACGGAAACCATTTTGCTTACCATCAACAAAAGCAAATTGAATCAAGTAAACATAACAGCCTGCGATTCGTTTGTTAGTCCCTCTGGAATAGTGTACAAACAATCTGGTCTTTACACGGAAAAATACCGTACTTATACTTTCTGCGATTCTTTGGTTCAATACCAAGTAAGTGTAAACAAACATTTTTCTGTCGTTAATAATCTTAAGTCCTGCAAACGCCTCAACTTTCAAGGCAAATGGTACGATACGTCAATTGTAATCACAGAGAATTTAAAAACCATTAAGGGTTGTGACTCAATAATTAAAACAGTTATCGTAATAACTAAGATTGATACATCTGTTTCAAGCAATGGCGTTTCACTGACTTGTAAAGACAAGACAGCCGATGGGTATGCATGGTTAAATTGCCTTACCAATCAACTGATGCCAAATGAGACAAAATCATTTTTTATGCCTGGGAAAATCAGTGGCCGTTTTGCTGCGATTATACAACGCAACAATTGTTTCGATACCTCTTCTTGTTATTTTTTAGAAGATGTATCGGTCTCCATGCAAAGCAATAGTCAATTTGTTTCGGTGTATCCAAACCCAAATTCTGGTGAGTTTTCAATTCAGGTCAACAGCCAAATCGTGGTCTTGTCCATTGAATTGTTTGATGCCTTGGGGCAACGAATTGATGTTGGTTTTAGCCAAAACAATTCTGTTTTTCAAAATTCCAAAATTTTAAATTCGGGTGTCTATAGCATACGAATTAATACCAATTTTGGACCTTTGTTCTCTGTGCTCAATGTGCAGTAAACAGAATAAACAATATAAGGCACCACCTTTGCGGTTAAATTAAATATGCCTTTTATAACGCGTATCAGCAATTCAATTCTAGGATTGGAATTATGACTTTCTGTTTTTCCTCTATCTTTGTTCCGTGAAACAAATTCTTGTATTAGGCGCTGGGCGCTCGAGTCTATTCCTTATTGAATATTTGGCCAAATACGCAGATCAAGAACAGTATCAGCTCTTGGTATGCGACAAAGATGTACAGTATGCATCAAGCCACATAAAGGGTTATTCTTCTATAAGTTTTGCAAACATTGATATCTTTGATGAGGCAGCTGTATTGCCTTTAATACAAAATTCATCTGTGGTGGTTTCTCTCTTGCCAGCTGCTTTGCATATACATATTGCAAAATGGTGTTTGCAAGCCCATAAGCATTTGGCAACTGCTTCTTATGTTTCTGATGAAATGAAAGCTTTGCACCAAGAGGCTGAATCTAAAGGTTTAATATTCTTAAATGAGATTGGTCTCGATCCGGGCATTGACCACATGAGTGCCATGAAAATGATGGATGAAATTCGTGCTAAAGGTGGTGTTATCGATGGTTTTAAAAGTTATTGCGGTGGTTTGGTCGCCGATGAAGATGATGGTGAGAATCCTTGGAAATACAAATTTTCTTGGAACCCCCGCAATGTGGTTTTGGCCGCTCAAGGTGCACCTGCCATGTTTCTCGAACAAGGGCAATTAAAGCTTACACCTTACCACCAAGTATTTGCCCATCCCATAACATTCGACATTCCTCAATACGGACAACTGGAAGCTTATCCCAACCGTGATTCGCTTAAATACATTGAACTTTACCACCTGCATGGGGTTAAAGACATGGTGCGTGGTACCTTCAGAAAACCTGGCTACTGCAAGGCTTGGCAAGTGTTTGTAGAATTGGGAATATGCGACGATTCTCAGGTGCTAAATTTATCTTCTGATATGACCATGAAAGATTGGTTATGCATGTATTTACCTTCTGGTCAAGGCAGCTTAGAATCCCGCCTCATGCAGCACACACATTGCTCAGAAGCCGAGGTTGAAAAACTGAAATATCTGGGATTCTTCTCCAACGATTTATTGCCATTGCACAAAGGCAGTTCCGCACAAATTTTGGAAGAGGTCTTGAAAATTAAGTGGAAGCTTGAAGCCAATGACAAAGACCTTGTGGTGATGTTGCACAAGATTCATTACAACTTAAATGGACAGGCACATACCCAAATAGCCAGTATGGTTTTAAAAGGGGAGAGCAACACCCACACCGCCATGGCGAAAACCGTAGGCTTGCCCTTGGCCATTGGGGTTAAATTGATTTTGGAAAATAAGATTTCTGAAAAAGGTGTTTTAGCTCCTGTGTTTGAAGATATTTATTTGCCTGTATTGGAGGAACTGAAAAGTTTTGGAATCGATTTTATTGAAAACGATTTACCACTTTAATAAAACGCTGCCTTTAAAGTATTTGTTTTTGCTGTAGATGTCCATTAATTGAATGGTGTAAATGTACACGCCATTCGGACAAAGTTTTTCTTGGTAACGTCCGTCCCATTGTTCATTCAAATTTTCTGATCTGTAAATAATTTCGCCCCAACGGCTGTAAATGGTGAATACGTAATTGCGCGCAAATTGTATGCCTACTGGGCCAAATCCTTCGTTGTGTCCATCGCCATTTGGTGTGAATACATTTGGTGTGAAGAATTTCAAAGGACCAGAGATGAATACATACTGTGAATCGGTATTGCTACAACCATTTCCATCGGTTACTTTTAATATGGCCATGAAACCTACAGAGTCTTTGGTTTCAATACTGGTGTCTCGCTGTATGCTTTGACCAAATGGATTCAAATACCATTGGTGTTTCAAATTGGTATTGGACAAGCTGTTAAAATTAACCACAGTTTTATCTTGGCCAGCATCTTTAATTAAATAACGGAAATTCACTTCTGGTAAATTAAATACGTAAGCGCTGCTCTTAAAGGTGTCCTTGCAATTTGGTCCTGTGTTGGTGATCAGCGATACTTGGTGCAAACCAATGGTCTTATACCTGTGTTTGGTGTTTTGTCCTAGGCCACTGCTTTGGTCGCCAAACGTCCATTTGTATTGGTCAACCACCCCGCCAAGATTGATGGCGTTAAAAACGCTGCTGTCGTTGAGGCAAACAGTAGGAATGGTAATGGCTTGAATATTGGCACTCGGAAGTATGCGCACGTTTATGCTGTTGCTGTCTCTACACAATGAATCAGATATGCTTTTTAATGTAATGGTGTAATTGCCTGGACTTGAGTATTTTTTAGGCAAAGGGTTTTGGAGTGTGCTGCTGCTTTGGTCGCCGAAGTCCCAGATAAAGTTTTTGATTTTTCCAGCATTTATAAAGGAATTGTTGGTCAACAAAATGTTTTGTTGTTTAAAACAAGCAATGGTGTCGGCAAGTGTAATTTTTGTTTTTGGACTAGGGTTTACCAAGATAAATTTACTCACCGTGCTTGAACAGTTTTTGTTGTTGCGCAAATGGTAAAACACTTCGTGGTAGCCAAAGTTGAAACGGTAATTGCTAACGGTTTCTTGGTTAATAAAACTATCCGTTTCCATAACCCATTTTTGATATACTAGCGTGTCTTGGGTGTTCGCATTTTTGCCTTTAAAAATAAAGTTCTGTTGGTCTTCGCATTGAGACAAATCGTTGACCTCAAATTCGGCTACGGGACTTTTTACTAAAGTAATTTCTTTGCTGATGCTGTCTTGGCAATTGAAGGTGTTTGATACGATTAGACTTACTTTTTGCTTCCCAATGTTGGTAAATGTTTTGTTCTTAATATTGTAATTGCTGTCGGTGCTATTGTTGGCAAACCGCCATTTGTATTTGGCAATGACGCCGGTGTCTGTGCTGCTTAAATTTTTGAAGTTAAAAAGATTTCCATTCACACATTGGCTGCTGTCGTTGATGCTAAAGTCTGCATGCGTGGTGCCGCTTAAGCGTATCGACTTTTGGAAAGTATCGTTGCAAGAAGCTTGAGAAACGGCTTTTAAATTAACTAAATACAAACCTTTGTATTTGTACCAATGGCAGGGGTTTTTAAGTGTATCACTGCTCAGGTCGCCGAAAGTCCACTTGTATTTTACCCCTTTTAACTTGCTGCTGTCTTGAACAATGAAATGCACCGAATCCCCATAACAAGGCACTGCAACGGAGGTGATAAATTTGGCCGAAGCTTGCTCTTGCACCGTCACTGTTTTTGTCATGGTGTCTATACACCCATTGTTGTTTTCGTATATCAATTGGATGTCATACTTGCCTGGTTTTTTGTATTTCCTTGGGCCAACAGGATCTGCATTGCTCAGTATATAGCCTTCAGAAAAATACCATTTATACCATTTGAATCCAGTGTCAGTAACCGTTTTGTTGGAGACTACAATTTGGTTGTTTCTAAAACAAGAGTCAAATTTTGTAATGCTGAAATTTGCTTTTGGTCCCCTTAAAATTTCCACCACTAGGGAAGTGTCGTGTTTGCAACTTTTTTCTGTTGTTAATTTTAATTTAACCAGGTGCTGCCCTGTTTTTGGGAAAAAATGTT
The DNA here is from genome assembly GCA_947451105.1 of Bacteroidota bacterium. Classification (GTDB taxonomy): domain Bacteria; phylum Bacteroidota; class Bacteroidia; order NS11-12g; family UBA955; genus JABMMZ01. The sequence continues at coordinate 5,065 of CANFXY010000060.1, forward strand.
TCAGGGTATCAGCTGCTGTGTCTATCGGATTGAAGTCGTCGAAGTCCCAAAGTATCGAAACCAAAGAATCTTTAGAACTGCTGGTGTTTATAAACGTGATGGGATGGTTGGCGTTTGAACAAACCAAGGTATCGCTAACTTTAAAACTGGCTAAAGGATTTGGCGCATTGGTAACGATGGCACTGTCGGTGTATGAACAACCACTGCGTTCGGTCACTTTTACCCAATACAAACCAGGGTTTTTGATGTATTGTGCATAGTAAGGGTGACCACCATTCCACAAATACGACTTGTATCTGTCGAGGTAGCGACAAGCCAATATAAAGCCCAAATTTCCGCAAACCAAAGTGTCGTTGCACAATACAGGTCTTGTATTTGCGGTGGCAGAATAACTGCGTTTGTGCACAGAATCAATAAGGCCAGTGCGCACATGGGTGCAATACATGGTGATATTGAAGTTACCAGTATCGGGATAGATGTAGCGAATGGTTTTTCCGTTTTTAAGTATTGGGTCTTTGCCAATTTTCCATTGAAAGTTTGTAAAGCTATCGTTGTAGGTAATGGCGGTGAAGTTTGTGGTATCTCCTTTACAAGCGCCACTAAAAATAAAGTTGTTGTTCTGCGCTTTGATGCCTGCACCCGCAGTGTATGAAAAACCTTGTCGGTTTGCATACCCATAAACATAGGCTTTAAATCCCTTGCTGCACTTTATTCGATGGCTGGCACTGTCTATGCTTATTTGCGCATAGCTGTAAGTTTTTAATTGACTGCTTTGTTTCCATGCAGAACGGGCAAGTGCTTTGCCGTCGTAGGTCAAAAAGGAAGTATCGGCAGTTTTGCAAATGATGTTGACATAGGTTTCAGGTGCTGAGTTGCTGTTCATCTTCCACCAATTTTTAAGAAAAGTGGTGTTGTTCACCATGCAGGCGGTGGTGGTTTGTTCATCACTGGCCAAAGTCATCATGGAAAGGTTTCCAAAGGTGTTTTTAGGGCTGGCAATTTCGTTGCAATTGCTGCCTTTTGTAAATTGAAGTACCTCGATTGCTTTGTCTGATGTAATTCTAGAAGCCGTATCACTGTTTACATTGTAGGTATAGTGCTCAGAGGCTTTTAGTGTTTTGACGAAATTACCATTAATCCATAAGTTGGTGTTCGACTCATAAGCTACAATTTTTGTAAAATAACCACCAGGATTGTTTTTAAATGGCAAGGCTGAATAGGATTTTCCCCAAGATGTAATAGGGTAGAGTTGCTCAAAGACATGGTCTTGCGACACATTGCAAATGGCGTTGTTTCGGTTTCGCAGATTGCTGGACGTTTTTTTATTCCCTGCAAAAACGACAAATTTAGAACCAGGGGTTTTAGACCGAACAATGCTTCCACTCAGGTCAATTTTATTGCCCCCAATGGCAGAGCCCACCACAAAAAAAGTCTCTCCCTGCTTGAGTTCTATGGTATAGGGCTTAAAGGGCTTCATGCCAGTGTATAGGCTATATGAATTGGAATAAATTTCAATCACTGAATTGTAGGCAATTCCGACAATAACAAATTCGGAGCAGGTGGAAGGATTCCAACCCATATTGGCGTAGCAATTGTTTTGCTGGGTGGCTTCGTTGGTGCCTATTACATATTCAGTGGCATAGGGAATGGAATTGCTGGGTAAAACCGAAGTGGTGCCTTTTACGTTTTTGTATTTATTGGTGGCTTGCACATAAATATTGCTGTCGGAAAAAATATGAATGCCATTTCTACCCACTTCATCTGAATAGGCGTATCGACACATCAATTGAACGGGGAACATCACATGTTCGGTTTTGTTGGGCGTCAAATAGATGGTGTCCTTGAATGGGTTCACCAAGCCATCGTCGCCTACCATGCCTCTTTCAATATTAATGTATACGGTGGCAGCGTGTTCTGAACTTAAAAACACTTCAGTGGTGTCGTAATAAAAGGTTGGCAATGCCACAGTAACGGGTATTGGCGGAGGAATGGCTGTGCAACCATCTATGTCCATAAATGCGACCCAAAAATCTTTGCCTGCGTAGTCTTGGCCTTTTAAATCCGCAGAAAAAAATAGGCTTAAGCAAAGAAATATATAAATTCGTTTGAGCATTTATATCCGAGCAAATTTAAGGATTTATGCGAGAAAATAAGAAAGCGGACTGAATATGACGCAAAACTGACCGTGGTGGATTTTAACCCAAACCAACATCCAAAGCCATCATAATCACAAAGCCGATGACAAAGCCCATGGTGGCGAAGTCTGCGTATTTATCTCTCTGGGTTTCTGGTATAACTTCTTCAACCACCACATACAACATAGCACCTGCAGCAAAAGCCAATGCATAAGGCAATATGGGTTGTGCGTACATCACTGCTACTGCGCCAATAACACCAGCTACGGGCTCCACTATGGCGCTTAATTGTCCCCACCAAAAACTTTTCAAGGGACTAATGCCTTGTCTTCTTAAGGGCATGGCAACGGCAATTCCTTCCGGAAAATTTTGTATGCCTATTCCTATGGTTAGGGCGATGGCAGCAGACATGGTAAAATGTGGATCACCCATGGCAACGGCGCCAAAAGAAACACCAATGGCTAGGCCCTCAGGGATGTTGTGCAAGGTGATGGCCAGCACCAATAATATGGTTCTGTCCCAAGTGGTTTTTAAACCCTCTTTTTCGCTTATATTGGCATTTAAATGCAAATGGGGAATGATTTTATCGATAACATAAATAAAGCCTGCGCCGATAATAAATCCTACAGCAGCGGGAACCCAAGCCCAAGCTTTGCCGTAGGTGTCTTCAGACATTTCAATGGCAGGGGTAAGCAAACTCCAAAAACTTGCAGCCACCATAACGCCACCCGTAAATCCAAGTAGAAAGTCGAGCCATCGGCGGCTCATGTTTTTGAATACCAAAACCACACTGGCTCCAAGCGCAGTGAGCAACCACGTAAATGTTGTTGCAAGCAAAGCTTGCATCACAGGACTCAAGTCTTTGAAATATTGTATTGCATCATTCATAGTGGTAGGCAAATATAATTTAAAAAATGTTTAAACCTTATACATTTCCTCGGCTATTTTCACACAGTCAACGGCCTCTTTTACGTCGTGAACCCTCAGAATATGAGCGCCTTTGGCCAATGCCAATATGTGTAAGGCGGTGCTGCCATTTAAGGCTTTACTCGGTTCGGTTGACAAGAGTTTCCAAACCATACTCTTGCGAGATACACCAACCAATAGTGGGCAATTTAGGGAATGGAAAGTTTCCAAATGTTTTAGCAAATGGTAGTTGTCGTCAAGCGTTTTTCCAAAACCAAATCCTGGATCTATCACGATGTCTTCTAGGCCTGCTTGGTGGTATAATTTGACTTTGTTTTCAAGATAGGATTTAACCTCTTGCAAAACATTGTCATAATGGGGTTGGTCTTGCATGGTTTTAGGCAAACCCTTTTTATGCATCGCGATATAGGGTACTTGTAAACGCGACACAGTTTTCACCATGTCTTCATCATCGTCGCCCGCACTCACATCATTGATGATGGCTGCACCCGCTCTAACGGCATGGTTGGCAACTGCAGCTCTAAAGGTGTCAATGCTGAGTATGATTTCAGGAAAGCGTTTGATGATGGCGTCAATAACTGGGGCCGTGCGTCTGATTTCTTCGTTTTCGGTAATGAGCTCAGCGCCAGGGCGGGTACTTTGGCCGCCAATGTCAATGATATCAGCACCTTCATGCAACATGTCCTCACATCTAAAAAGGGCTTTGTCTATGGTATGATATTTGCCACCGTCATAAAAGGAATCATCGGTCGTGTTCAAAATGCCCATCACTTGTGGACGGGAAATTGAATAGTTAATATTCTTAATTTTAAGAGAATAGGGTTTGTATTCCGCGAACATTGGATATATTTGCAAAAATAAAGATTAAACAGCAATAGTGGATAATACACTTCAACAATACAATACAGAAATAGGCAAATGCCGCGAATTGTTTGAGAAAAAGAACACCGATTACGGCGACTCATGGCGTATTTTAAGGCCTAAAAGCGTTACGGATCAAATTATGATAAAAGCCTTGCGCATCAGAAGCATTGAGGAAAAAGGCGTTACCAAGGTTGGTGAAAGCATTGAAGATGAATTTATCGGCATCTACAACTACGGCATTATCGGTTTGATGCAACTGAAATACAGTGGCAAAACAGAGGCCATGAGTGTTTCTGAAATTATGGCCATGTACGACCATGAATTGGAAGAAACACGCAATCTGATGTTGAAGAAAAACCACGACTATGGTGAAGCATGGCGCGAAATGCGCGTGAGCAGCTTTACCGATCTTATCCTCATGAAAATTAACAGAACCAAACAAATAGAAGACAATGCCGGTAACACCATCGTAAGCGAAGGCATCGATGCGAATTACCAAGACATGATGAACTATTCTATATTTGCTTTGATTACCTTGCACCAAAATATTAAGTAAACCATGAAATTAATTACCTCTATTTCCCGCGTACTTGTTGGACTGCTTTTCATCTTCTCAGGTGTTATTAAAAGCAACGACCCTAAGGGTACTGGAATTAAACTTAATGAGTATTTTGACGTGTTTGCCTCTAGCATGCAGCACGCCCAAGACACCTTGAAAATTTCTGTAAGCGATGACTTGGGTACCGATGAACATTATGACAACACCTTTATTTCTAGAGATAGTTTTGTCAATTTAGAAATAAACCAATCTGCTCCACGCAAAGAGCTTTTTCAAGGTTATCCCGATTCAACGTATGGTTGTGATGTCTATGTTGTAAAAAACGGTGCAGTCTTGTACAATGAATTTTACGAACTTGGTGATTCAATAGAACCTTTCAATTTTTCTGTAAAATTGGGCAATGGCATCTGTGCGGAAAACAAAGCCAGTTCCAAGGCATTGTCTGAACAATGGAATTTAAGCTTAAGCAATAAAACCAAGCATGAAGTTTCAAAACGCGTTGAGGTATACAGCTATGTAAATCAAGATTCTTTTTGGGTTGGATTCTTTAGAGGCATGAAGCCTTATTCATTGTTGCTTTCTGTTATCATGTGCATATTGGAAGTGGTACTGGGCTTTGCGATTTTAATTGGATGGAAACCTAAAATTATGAGTTGGTCAATCTTGCTGATGATTTTGTTCTTTACCTTCTTAACATGGTATAGCGCGTATTTTAACAAGGTAACTGATTGCGGTTGCTTTGGCGATTTTATCAAATTGAAACCTTGGCATTCGTTTATCAAAGACTTGGTTCTCTTGTTCTTTATATTGATTATATTTATCAGAAAAGATAAAATCGTTCCACTGTTCTCTCCATTGTTTAGCATCAATGCGATGATTGTGGTAACCTTGAGCTCATCAATATTCGCGATCTATTGCAATTTGTTCTTGCCGGCTTGGGATTTTCTTCCTTACAAAGCAGGAAACAATGTTAGACAGATGATGGAGGTTCCTAAAGGGCAGCGTGTCACCGATTCAACCGTTATGGTATTTGTATACAAGAAGGACAATAAAATGGATTCTTTTGTGTACCCTAATATGCCAGATTCTTCGTGGGAATATGTAGACAGAGTAGATCGGGTGATTGTCCCTGCTTGGAAATCTAAGATCCATGATTTTGAATTTATCAAACGCCCTGACAACGACATCAACATCAAAGATTCTTTGCTGAACGGAAAAGGCTATTATTTATTGGTGGTGGTAACCCATTTAGAAAAGTCGCATGAAAGTTCATGGAACGACATAAAGACCATGGCCATTGAGGCCAAGAAAGCGGGCATTCAATTGTTTGCTGTTACGTCAAGTCCACTTGAAATGGCCGATGCATTCACCAACGAGAAACAATTGCCATTTAAATTTAACAACGCCGACGAGACCTTGTTGAAAACAGTGGTGCGTTCAAACCCTGGTATTATGTATTGGCACAATGGTGCGGTGCTTGACAAATGGAGTTGCAGAAGCATTCCCTCTATTGCGTCTTTGAAAAAATTAATGAAGTAGACATGTTTCGCTATTTGGTCAAAAAGCTTGGCGCAGGCATAATGGTATTGCTTGGTGTGGTGCTTTTGATCTTTACTTTGTTTATGTTGTTTCCTTCTGCAGAAGAAATTACTTCTGGGCAAAGAGCTGATGCCGCCACCAAAGAGGCAATGCGTATTGAAATGGGGCTCGACCAATCCAAGTCGGTTCAATTGCTGATTTATTTAAAAGACCTTTCACCATTAATTGTTTCTAAATCCTTTAATCCCGAATACAATGGGCTTTTGTTAAAAGCAGCAGATTCTTATGGCGTTATGCTTAAATGGCCCTACTTAAGAAAAAGTTACCAATCTAAAAAAATGGTATCCTCTATATTAGGGGAAGCCTTTTTAGGTTCATTGGTCTTGGCCTTTTTTGCTATGGGCATTGCTTTGTGTTTGGGTATAGGCTTGGGCATAGTCTCTGCTTTAAAACCAGGAGGCTGGCTTGATAGACTTAATTTGGCCATCGCCACCTTGGGTATTTCCTTGCCCTCTTTTTTTCTTGCAGTTATCATTGCCTGGTTGTTTGGATTTGTGCTAAGACCTTATACCGGTTTGTCCATGACTGGCAGTTTGTTTGAGTTAAACCCCGCGACTGGAGAAAACCAAATAGCATTTAAACACATTATACTACCTGCCATTGCTTTGGGGGTTAGACCCTTCTCTATTATATTGCAATTAACCCGCAGCAGTTTGATCGAGGTGATGCGACAAGACTATATTCGCACAGCTATGGCTAAAGGCTTGAGCAAGTTTGAGGTTATTAGAAAGCATGCTTTAAAGAATGCCTTGAATCCTGTTGTTACGGCAGCCAGTGGTTGGTTTGCCAGTTTATTAGCCGGCGCCTTTTTTATAGAGTATATATTTAGTTGGAAAGGTTTGGGTAAGGTTTGTATCGATGCTCTGCAGCAAAGTGATTTGCCGGTGGTGATGGGGGCCGTGCTTTTAATTGCATTTATTTTTATAATTGTAAATGTTCTGGTTGATTTAATCTATGTGTTTTTAGATCCTCGTGTCAAACTAAGTTAAGGTATGCGTATATATATAATAGGCATGCCGGGCACTGGCAAAACACATTTTGGACGTTTGATGGCGAAGAGCTTGCATTTGCAGTTTTTTGATATGGACGAACAAATTGAAAAAAGAGAAGGTGCTTTGGTGAGGCAAGTAATTTTAGAAAAAGGAGAGACTTATTTTAGGGAAGTAGAACACCAAGTATTGCTTAAATTAAGTACACATAACAATTGCGTAATATCCTGTGGCGGCGGTGCACCAATGTTTTACAACAACATAGATTTGATGAAAAGCTCAGGTATTGTGGTATGGATAAACACCGATTTGCATCTAATTGCGAAGAGAATTGCGCAGAACATTACCCGAAGACCATTGTTTATGGGGCTTAACGAGGAAGAAATTCTCAATAAATTGCATCAAATTTTCACTTTAAGAAAAAAAAACTACGCAAAAGCCGATTTGGTAGCTGAAATAAATGTGGTTCATAATAATTCATTAACATCTGTAATACAGCGAGTTATAAAAATTAGTCAAAGACGTAAAAAATGAAATGTGAATTGAGTGTTAATATTTTTTTTGAAAATGTAGGTGAAGCCCCTTGATTTTATTAAACTTTAGAATACTTTTGACCTCAAGAATTCATTAAAAACAATAACATTTATTAATTATTTCAATTATGAACAAATCAGATCTAATCAGCAAAATGGCCAATGATGCCAAAGTAACAAAGTCACAAGCTCAAGCAGCTTTAAACTCTTTCATCTCTGCTACCACTGGTGCATTGAAAAAAGGTGACAAATTAATCCTAGTAGGTTTCGGTACTTTCTCTGTAACTAAAAGAGCTGCAAGAACAGGTCGTAACCCACGTACTGGTAAAGAAATTAAAATCGCTGCTAAAAAAGTGGTTAAATTCAAAGCTGGTGCAGACTTGTCTAGCAAAGTAAAATAATTTTACACCTAACTATTAACCAAAAAGTCCCCTTGCATTTGCAAGGGGATTTTTTTTTACCTTTGTGCCGTGCTAAAACATACAAATAGGGAGCGATTCTTTGGTTTCGTGGCCCAAACTTCGGACAATCCATTGGCTATTGAAATTCAAAAAGCCGAAGGTGTTTATTTGTATGCAGAAAACAAAACCTACATCGATTGTATTTCTGGGATATCGGTTAGCAACCTCGGGCACTCAAACCCGGTGATCAACGAAGCCTTAAAAAACCAGATCGACAAGCACCTGCACCTTATGGTGTATGGAGAGATGATTCAAAGTACCCAGGTGCAATTGGCTGAAAAACTTGCAGCTTACTTACCCTCTAATTTACAATCGGTTTACTTCGTTAACAGCGGCAGTGAAGCCATTGAAGGTGCGATGAAATTGGCCAAACGTTATACCGGTCGCTCGCGCTTTGTTGCCCAAGAATATGCTTACCACGGTTCTACCCATGGCGCTTTGAGTTTAATGAGTGAACCGTATTTTAGCCATTCGTTTGCCCCCTTGCTGCCGGGTATTGATTTTTTAAGACAAAATAGTAGGTCTAAAATCAACAACCTAATTACCCGTGAAACGGCGGCGGTTTTTATAGAACCAATAATGGGTGAGAAGGGATATCTGCCTTGCACAATTCCTTATTTACAAGCCATCCGCAAACGCTGTGATGAAACTGGCGCATTGTTAATATTTGATGAAATACAGACTGGCTATGGCCGCACGGGTTCATTATTCGCCTTTCAAGATTTGGAGGTTGTTCCTGATGTATTGGTTTTGGCCAAAGGCTTTGGCGGAGGCTTGCCTTTGGGTGCTTTTATTTCATCCAATAAAATTATGGAGGTATTAACCGATAATCCTGTCTTAGGGCACATCACCACTTTTGGTGGACATCCTCTAAGCTGTGCCGCTTCACTAGCAGCCTTAAATTATTTGCATGATGAATCGGTAATGGCTACCATTCCAGAGAAGGAAAATCTGTTCCGCAACTTATTGCAGCACCCCAAAATTAAGCGCATTGATGGGAAAGGTTTAATGTTGGCCTTGGTTTTTGAGGACACTCAATTTTGCAGAAAGGTAATTGATGCCTGTGTTGAAAGTGGCTTGCTTATCGATTGGTTCTTGTATGCAGAGAATCGCATCCGCTTGTCGCCACCATTAATCATAAGCAAAGAACAAATAGAAATTGTTTCTGGCATTATTATTGAAAATATTCAAAAGCAATGCAACCTCGAACAATAGGTTGCGTCTAATATTTAAAGCAAATAAAACACATACAAAATGAAAAAAATCAGTTTAATTTTTACACTTAGCCTTGCTGCTGCAGCAAGTGTTTTCTTCATTGGATGCAGAAAAGATAAAAATGCAACTCTAGAAACCATTGTTTCTGCAGAAGACAATTCAACAGCAGAAAATGAGTTTACCTCTTTGTTTGATGTTGCAGATGATTTTTCTAGCAACGACAGAAGAACCCGTGCCGGTAATACAATTTTGCCAAGTGGTGCTGTGGTGACATTCCAAGACAGCAGCTATACCGATGGAGATGGGGTAGAAGCAACCATAGATTTTGGACCAGTAAAAACCACTGTTCCCAAAGCAAGATTATGCCAAGATGGGCGCTTCAGAGCGGGTAAAGTTCACATCACTTCGAATAGAAGGTATTTCTTAGACAGCGCTGAAGTGACGATAACGGTTTCAGATTCTGACCAATATTTTGCTGGCAACGATGGCGTAAGTTTGACCCAATTAACTGGTACGGTTAAGATCAAACGCGTGGATGGCACAACATTGAAAATTGATGTATTGGATGCGCGTGCAACCAATGACAAAGGAACCGTTGCTTGGCAAAGCACAAGAACCATAACCAAATTGGTGGATGCAGGTGCTGGCATTTTGGGTGATCAGTTTCAAATAACAGGAGAAGCTTCAGGCGTGAATCGCAACAGTGAAAACTTCACCGTAAATATTGATGTTCCTTTGTTGAAAAAAGTAGAAATGGGCTGCGCAAGGACTTTTGTAAAAGGTAAAATTACCTTGTCTAATACCAGCACGGGTAAAACCATTGCCATCGACTATGATCCATACAACGATGAGAAATGCGACTTGTTTGCGAAGGCAACCATTAACGGAAAAGAATATTTCTATACAGTTCGGTAATCGGCTGTTAATTGATTTATATTGTGAGACTCCCGGGGCAGAAATTGCCTCGGGATTTTTTTTGTTTTTTCATTTGTTTGTTTAACGGCGAATTGCTAATTTTCAAACTTGTTTTACCCTGCTCGTCATCTCGTATTTAAGTCGCTTTTTTTATTGAGCATTCTTTTGTTTTCTTGTGTCAACCAAACGGCCAAGAAAAACGAAAAACTGGGTTTGAAAGAAGATGGTTTTTACAATACAGAACGTGGCTACAAAACTTTTTCAAGCAATTTCATAGACAGTCTGCACGACTTTTTCCCGAACGATTTCAATGGCACTATTTTGTTGTACAAGCAAGGGAAATTATATAAGAAAGCTTTTGGTAAAATAGGTTTGGCGCAATCGCCAGAAATGCTGGTTGACGACATTTTTCAATTGGCCTCTGTTTCTAAAACGGTAACGGCAGTTGCAACCATGCTGCTGATACAAGAAGGTAAGTTGGCCTTAGATTCCTTGGCGCTTAAATATTTGCCTGATTTTCCCTACCCA
>CANFXY010000061.1 GCA_947451105.1 Bacteroidota bacterium
TTCTCTCAATTGGTTAATGAAAATACAGATACAACCTGTTTTGTTGATGGTACCAGTAAGTTTACGCAAAGCTTGAGACATCAAACGCGCGTGTAAGCCCATTTTGCTGTCACCCATATCGCCTTCAATTTCTGCACGTGGCACCAAAGCCGCTACAGAGTCAATAACGATAACGTCGATAGCACCTGAACGAATAAGATTGTCTGCAATTTCTAAAGCTTGCTCCCCGTCATCCGGTTGAGAGATTAGAAGGTCAGAGATGTTGACACCAAGTCTTTGTGCATAGAACTGATCGAAAGCGTGCTCCGCATCTATAAATGCGCAAATACCGCCTTTCTTTTGAGCTTCTGCAATGCAGCTAATGGCTAAAGTTGTTTTACCACTGCTTTCAGGTCCGTAAATCTCAATAACCCTTCCTTTAGGAAAACCTCCTACACCAAGAGCCATATCCAACCCGAATGAACCAGTAGAAATAACCTCAACAGGCACTACATTCTTGTCATCCATTTTCATAACAACCCCTTTGCCATAACTTTTTTCAAGTTTGTCAATGGTAAGCTTTAACGCTTTTAATTTTTCTGCATTTGATTCTGCCATAACTTTATAGTACGAAAATAGCCAAAAAAACTTTGGGGCTTATTCACAATAAAGCTAAGATATACACAAAGATTTTGGGTGTAAAGTTTCCGTTTTATTTATTAAATTAAAGGGACTCAAAATCCACTTTGAACGGGTAAAAAGGGGCTTAAATCTAATATTTCATCCTTAAGCAGAAACCCATTCCGTTTGGATGACATTTGAAGCAGTCTTGAAACCATTGGGAATAAAGCATTTAAGCTATTTTAGGTATTGTTTTAATAAGTTCTAAAATCAATTATATTTAATACACGCAGACCATTATTTTGCTTATTTTTGCAGAAAATGTGGAGTGCTATAGCAACTTTTTGTCTGAGGAATAGATTCTGGCTTTTAATTGCCCTAGGAATTGTTACGGTAGTTTTTGGATTTTATGCAACAAAAGTTAAAATGACTTATGATTATGCTAAAGTAATTCCAAAAGACGATCCTGATTTTATTGAGTACATCAAATTCAAAGAAACCTTTGGTGAAGATGGAAATATTCTTGTTATAGGTGTAAAAAGCCCTGATTTATTTAAACTAAACTTCTTAAACGATTGGTACAAGCTTAGCAAAGATTTAGAAGCTAGACCTGGTGTAGAGAAGGTGGTATCGATTACAAATACCTATAGCCTTCAAAGAAACGATTCCTTAAAAGTATTGCAGGTAAAGCCTGTTTTAACAAAGCCTTTGGCCAATCAAGCGGAAGCTGATTCTTTCCAAACTTTCTTAAGGTCTTTAAAAATTTACGATGGTCTCTTGTACAACGCCGATAGCAATGTTACCCTTATCGCTGTTACTTTAAAGAAAAAGGAACTTGACAGCAAAGCGCGTATTCCTTTGGTGAATGATATTGAGACACGTGCCAATGACTTTGGCAAAAAGTACAATTGTAAAATGCACTTCTCAGGCTTGCCTTATGTAAGAACCATTATGAGTTCTAAGGTGGCCGACGAGATTAAAATCTTCACCTTTCTATCCATATTAATCACCGCCATTTTCATCTTTATATTCTTCCGTTTCATTAGTGCAGTATTGCTGTCTCTTGTGGTGGTGATGATCGGTGTTGTGGCTACCTTGGGTTGCTTGGCGATGCTCGATTACAAGATCACCATGCTAACTGGTATACTGCCACCTTTGATGGTAATTATCGGGGTCCAGAATTGTATATACCTGCTCAATGTGTACCACCAAGAGTATACGGTGCACAACAACAAAATGAAAGCTTTAACCCGTTTGATCTCTAAAAACGGTTTGCCTCTATTTCTAACCAATGTAACCACTGCGGTTGGTTTTATGGTGTTTAGTTTTTCAGGCAGTGCAATGCTCGATCAATTCTCTGTTGTATCAGGTATCATTATCATGTTGGTTTATGTTGTGTCATTGGTGTTTATTCCAATTGTATACAGTTATTTGCCTCCGCCTAAAACCAAGCACACCAAACACCTTGATGCCAAGCGTCTGAATAAGGTATTAGACTATTGTAATTTTTTAATATACAACAGACGTAAGACCATTTATATTATCACAAGCGTCTTGTTGGTGGTTTCACTGATTGGTTCATTTAAAGTTAAGAATTTAGGCTATGTGGTCGACGATCTTCCGGAGACCGATCCTGTATACATGGATTTAAAGTTCTTTGAACGCAATTTAAAAGGAACCCTTCCATTTGAAATCAGCATAGATACAAAAGCAAAAGATGGGGTTAAAGACTATGTAACACTTCAAAAAATAAACAGACTTGAAAAGGAGTTGTACAAAATTCCTGAGTTCTCGAAACCAATGTCTGTGGTGGATGTTTTGAAATTTGCTAACCAAGGCATGAACAATGGCGATGAGCGGTATTTCATGGTTCCCAATGTGATTGATATTTCTAATATTGTTGATTATTTGCCTAAACAGGAATACAGCAAGAGTCTATTGAAATCAATGGTTGATAGCAATTATCAAGTTGCGAGAATTAGTGTTCAGATGGCTGATATTGGTTCGGAAAAAATGAAGGTTTTTACCAAATTGGTTCAAACAAAAATCGACTCGATATTCCCTAAGGAAGACTATAAAGTGAAGATTACTGGTACCAGTGCGATATTTTTAAAGGGCAACGATTATCTGATTGAAAACTTGATTCAAAGTATGATTGCGGCCTTAATCATCATTTCAATAATGATGGCCTTCTTGTTCTTCAGCTGGAGAATGGTTTTGATTTCTTTAATTCCAAACCTCATTCCGTTGATCATGACTTTTGGTATCATGGGATTCTTTGGCATTCGCTTAAAGCCTTCAACCATTATTATATTCAGTATAGCCTACGGCATTGTGGTCGACTTCACCATACATTACTTGGCGAAATACAGACACTCATTAAAGAAACACAATTGGGATATGCGTTTGGCAATTACCGAAAGTGTTACCGATGCAGGACCAAGTATTATCTATACCGCTGTTGCACTTTTCGCTGGTTTTATCATCTTCGCAGCGTCTAATTTTGGTGGCACAGTGGCCTTAGGGGTATTGACTTCATTGGCCCTAATATTTGGCATGTTTATGAACCTTATTCTATTGCCTAGTATTTTACTGTCATTAGAGAAACGCATCAATTCAAAAACTGAATTGGGAACGACTTTAATTGATATTGATCCGGAAGCGGACGAGGATTAGTTGCTGTTTGAATTTAGAATATTTATTAAGGCGTAATGAATGGCTTTTATAAACAACCTTTAATTCTAGTATGGATAGAATCTGTTTTGTTTCTTTTGGCAGGATTCTTTTTAGCTATTTTAATTATTGAACAAGGACATTCACAGCCTTTAATTTATTCAGCATTTCTTTTATACGTCCCAATAAGTCAATTTTTATTTACACCAATTTTTAAACTCACCCGCGTCTATACATATTATTCGCCGATGCTGCTTGGATACATGGCGAATAAACAGCAAATTGATTTACACAGCGGTACCAGCTTTGATCATTTGTTTGTAATGAGCAAGCTTAAGCCAGGTTTTGAGTTGAGAATTAGACTACTCCTTTTCCATTTGGAAGGCTTGTTAAACATAATTGACTTAATAGAAAATAAGAAAATCCCTGACACCGTTAACATCGTCGGCACTTCTTATTTTTTTAACCTTAGGACATTGAGCAAAATGGGTTTTCAATTAGAAAAACCATCGGCTTTTTATAGACTAAACCTAAGCTTAAATTTCATAGATCTATTTTGGATGTTTTCTCTTGCACAGGGGAAATTGTCTATCCCTCATTTGTGGAAAGCCAAGAAAGCGCATATTAATGGTGCTAAACTGCTTGAGCAGAAAAAGGAGTTGGAAAGTCTGTATATTAAATTGCAATCAAAGATTCAATCAGTATAATACCTTTTTCAGTAGCTTGCAAGCAATCTTGCATAGGTAATTTCGGGTTAAAAATAAGTCCATAAAAAAAGCCAAATCAGATGATTTGGCCTCTTTGTAAATATTGAATTTTGTTAATTGTCTAATTGGTGCTCGTTGCCCGGGTGTAGATTGCTTTTCTTTCTGCTGTATAAGAAATAAACCAATATGCCTAAAACACCCCATCCGATAAAGGTATACCAAGTTCCTATGCGTACTTGAGACATCAACAATAGGTTAGAAGCAATACCCAAGGTAGCAATAACGGGTAGGTATGGGGTTCTGTATGGTCTTTCCAAGTTAGGCTCTCTTACACGAAGTATCCAAACTGCCAAACAAACCATAGAGAAGGCAAGTAAAGTACCCATGCTGCACATTTCTGAAACTTTATCAATCGGCGTGAATGCAGCGATTAAAGAAACAATAGCGCCAACTAAAATTGTACTCTTAAATGGTGTTTTAAATTTAGGGTGAACACTGCCAAATAAGTTTTTAGGTAAAAGACCATCTTTGGCCATGCCTAAAAATATTCTGGTTTGTCCCAACATCATCACCATCATAACACTGGTCAAACCAGCCACAGCGGCAATCGTTATAATGTATACAGCCCACGGTTGACCAATACTTGAAAATGCAGAGGCAACTGGTGCTTTAATGTCTAGGGTATCGTATTTAACCATACCTGTTAACACCAATGATACCAAGATGTATAAAACGGTGCAAATAAGTAAAGACATGATGATGGCAAATGGAACATCCTTTTTAGGATTCACCGCTTCACCTGCTTGTGTTGACACCGCATCGAATCCGATATAAGCAAAGAATACGATAGAGGCTGCGGTTCCAATACCTTGCCAACCAAAGTGACTGCCCTTAGCATCAGTGAATTGATCAGGAATAAAAGGAGACCAATTGTCTACATTGATGTAAAAAGCACCCATTATAATAACAAATATCACAACAGAGACTTTTAAAATAACAATCAGGTTATTGGTTTTAGCCGCCTCTTTAATACCTCTTACCAATACAGCAGTAACCAACCAAGTGATTATAAAAGCAGGTAAGTTGAAAGCAAAGGATGGTGGGTCAATGCCAAGTTCTGCGGCTTTTTCAGCTGCAGTGGTCGGGTCGTTAACCAGCCAAAGTGGTAAGTTAATGCCGAACAAGTGCAAGAGTTTGTCAAAGTAACCAGACCAACTAACAGCAACCGTAGTGGCACCCATCATGTATTCAAGGATAAGGTTCCACCCGATAAACCAGGCGAACAATTCACCTACTGTGCCGTAAGAGTATGCGTATGCAGAACCCTCTACTGGAAGTATTGATGAAAACTCAGCATAACATAAGGCAGCAAAAGTACAAGCAATACCAGCCAACATAAAGGAGATTGCTAGGGCAGGACCAGCATGGTCGTGCGCCGCAATACCTGTTAGTGTGAAAATACCACCACCAATAATGGCACCTATTCCTAAGGAGGTTAGGCCCCATTTAGATAGAACACGGTTTAGTTCACTCTTCTTTGCATCAGAATGAAATGAATCTATTGGTTTTCTTCTCCATACTGACATAATGTGTGCAGGCTTTAATTACTTAATAATAGATTTATCCTTTTTGAACAAGTCAAGTACAATTGGAGATGCAATGAAGATTGTAGAGTAACTACCCATGATCACACCGATTAACAATGCCAATGAGAAACCTTTCAATGCAGCACCACCAAATAAGAACAATACCAAGATAACCACGATAACGGTTACTGAGGTCATAATGGTTCTACTTAAAGTTTGGTTGATCGCAATATTGATAATCTTCGCTTTGTCATTTTCAGTGCGGTATTCGTTCATGTTCTCACGAATCCTGTCAAAAATTACCACCGTGTCATTGATTGAGTAACCGATAATCGTCAAGATTGCCCCGATAAAGTTTTGGTCCATTTCCAATGGGAAAGGAACGATGTCTTTTAACAAAGCAAATATTGCAAATACCATTAACACGTCATGTATTAGGGCGATAATCGCTCCAACGGCAAAACCGATGTTTTTGAATCTTATGATAATGTAGATGAAGATTGCGATGATTGAAGCAATTACAACCCACATAGATTTTGTTCTGATGTTAGATGCAATGGTTGGCCCAACTTCAGCACTGCTTAAGATGTTTGCTTTGGTGGCTTTAAATGGAGCCAAAGCTGCGATAACATCGTCTTCAATTAAATCTGCATTCGCATTAGGGGTGTTAATTTTGTAAGTTGTTACAATTTTATAACGGCCTTCAGAACCGATGGTCTTAACCTCGTTGCTACTTTCAGGTAGTCCTTTGTCAAGGGCAGCTTTAATGTCTTCCGCTTGTAAGCCAGAAGCCAATTGCATTTGGTAACCGTATCCACCTTTGAAGTCGATACCAGTACTCAAACCACCTTTAAATAATAGTACGCTGAATCCAATTACAATGATAGATGCTGATAATAAGTAGAAGCGTTTTCTTCTGCTGATGAAGTCATAACTTGCATTGATCATCAAGTTAGCCGTCCATTTGTTAGAGAAAGTTACATCTAAGCCTTTGTTAACACGACGCTCGATAAGCAATCTAGAAATAAAGATTGAAGTGAATAAAGAGGTGATGATACCGATGATCAAGATGATAGCGAAACCGTATACAGGACCCGCACCAACGAAAGTCATAATGATAGCTGCAATTAAGGTGGTTAAGTTACCATCTATAATTGAAGAGAATGCCATGGCAAAACCATTGGCAACTGCGTTTCTTAGTATTTTACCATCGCGAAGTTCTTCTTTGATACGTTCGTAGATTAGAACGTTTGCGTCAACCGCCATACCAATGGTTAACACGATACCAGCGATACCTGGAAGTGTTAAAGCTGCTCCGTAAGAAGCTAAAATGCTTATAATAAAGAATACGTTAGCAAATACAGCAATGGTTGCGATGATACCACCTCTTTGGTAGTAGAACAACATCAACACCAATACGGTGATAAAACCAACGATTAAAGAGTTCATACCCTTTTTGATTGATTCAGCTCCTAGAGTTGGACCAACCACGTCTTCTGCAACAATGTCTGCAGGAGCAGGTAATTTACCCGCTTTTAAAATATTTGCTAAGTCATTTGCCTCAGTAACTGAGAAACCACCAGTAATTGAAGAGTTACCACTTGGGATTTCTTCGTTTACTCTTGGTGCAGAGAATACTTTGTTGTCAAGAACAATGGCAATGAAGTCATTGGTTTGAGCAGCAAATCTTGTAAGGTCTTTCCATTCGCGAGCAGCTTGTTGGGTCATGCTCATGCTTACTTCAACTTGACCAGTTGTTTGGTTGTTGGTTGCGAACGCATCAGCAATGATGTTTTCTTCGCCACTACCCATTGAAGCCACACCATCTTTGTTGGCTTTCAAAGCATACAGGTCATATATTTGATCAGAAATAGATTCTGGTTTAGCACTCCAAACAAATCTAACGTCTTTCGGCAAGGCCTTTAATACGTATTCATCTTGAAGCATTTTGTTGATCTTAGTCATTGCAGTTTTAGGCGCTCTAGCTAAAATGCTGCTTTCGCCAATATTTCCACTTTGGTCTTGTAAAGGTACTAAACCAACTTCAGCAAAAGGAAATTTAGAAGAATCTTTTGCGTTCTTCTCAGCCATAAATGCTTTTTGTGCGGTATCTCTTTTAAGTGAATCGGTGATTAGAGCTATAGATTTTAATTTGTTAGAATCTTCTTCAGAGTATCCTTTGCTTAGTCTAAGTTTAGCAGCATAAGCAGCATTCATTGGCTCATAGATCTTTTTGTAACCAGCGAATTGGTTTTTAGGGTTATTGCCATATACTTGCCAGAACTCCAAACGAGCGCTTTGCTCTAATAGGGCTCTGATTCTGCTTGGATTGTCAACACCTGGCAATTCTACAGAGATTCTGCCACCATCAAGTTCTTGAACGTTTGGTTGACTTACGTTACCAGCATTCAAACGCGCTTCGATGATTTGACGAGTGTTGTCAGATTTGTCTTTTAATTCGTTTTTAAGATAATTGATTACCTCATTGTCAGAAGAGGTTGAAGTAATTCTTTTGTTGTCTCTATTTGCAAACAAAGCACTTAGACTTTTAGTCGGTGCAATGCTTTTGAAGTTTTGAGCAAAAATGTCAACAAAATCGCCACCACTCTTTTTGTAAGTGATTTCAGACAAACGAACTGCTTCGATTAAATCTTTGTCAATTTTGTTTTGACCCGCTAGGGTTTTTACTACTTCACCTTTGTTCACCTCAAGGACAACGTTCATACCGCCTTGTAAGTCCAAACCTAATTTAAGTTCAGATTCTTTACATTCGAAGTAATCTCTTTTGATGATTCCTAAATTCAAAAGTGGCTTGTTGCCTAGAGAATCAATGTAGTTGCGGTAAGCACCAGCATCATAAACACCATTTTTTGTTGCGAACGTTTTTGCTTTTGCTTCAAATTTCTTTACCACCCAAGTAAATGACAATTGGTAAGTGCAGGTAAGTGCAAAAACAACAGCAATAAAAATTATTAAACCTTTATTTTTCATCTTATTAATTTATATCAATTTTGATTAAGTGTGCGAAAATAAGAATTTATTTGTGAAAATTGACCATAATCAACATTTCAGGCATTAATTTTTGCTTAATTTTAAATAATTGCCAAGAACAATGAAAAATTGAAATGCTGCTTAATTTGAAGAAATCAAATCAAACTTAATATTTAGAAGTCTGAAAACCAGTGTTTAATCTAAGTTAAACGTGATGTCAATGCGGCAAATTGACTTAACAGGTTTTCCGTTTTTTATCGCCGCTTTGAATTTGTTGTTG
This sequence comes from Bacteroidota bacterium, assembly GCA_947451105.1. Classification (GTDB taxonomy): domain Bacteria; phylum Bacteroidota; class Bacteroidia; order NS11-12g; family UBA955; genus JABMMZ01. The sequence continues at coordinate 8,838 of CANFXY010000061.1, forward strand.
CAGAGTTGTATCACCCTGATGGCTTCTTCGTCAAAACTTTTGAATCCTGAACTTCGTACAACTTTAATTTTTTCAACCTGCCCATCGATAGTTACCACAAAGCTCAAGGCACAGATGCCCTCGTCTTCATTTGCCTTTTCAGCAGCAGGGTATTGGGTGTTGGTTTTTAAAAACTCAAAGAAGGCATCTTCGCCACCGATAAAGTATGGTGAGCGGTCAACGTTTGTATACACTTGATCGCCATCTTTATTGCCGGCTGATCCCGCATTGCTTGTGCTGTCCTTATTCGTTTTGCTCTGATTGTTTTGCTCGTCTTGTTTTTTCTTTTGAGCCTCAGCCTCTTCTTTATTGGCGGCTTTAATTTCTTTTTCTTCGGAGGCAGAACTTGCTTTCGACTGTTTGGATTTTAGAATAACATTCGGTTTATCGCCACTGCTAGGCGGTTGCATGAGGGTAATCTCTAGTTCTCTGTAATATTCTAATGGCGCATCTTCAGAGCTGTCAAAAAAAACGCGTTTAATTTTGGGCGTAATGCTTAAGAGTATAAAACACCCAAAGGCAATAATGATGGCCCGCTTAAGGTTTTTAGGGTATTTATTTCGCAACACATAAGCCCCATAGTCTTTGTTTCTACCCTCAAAAACAATATCGTCCATTTGCTTACCCATGCATTGCGTTTTTATTTCAAATACCAAATGTATGCCATATCAATCGGTGTGTTTTGTATTAAAAGAAAATAGTTGAATAAAGTTACAGTAAACGAACGATGTCAAACCAAATTCGGTTTTACACGGTGTTGAGACAAACTATTCTTTTTCTAAAGCCAATACGACTTTACGGCTTTTTTTGTTGGCTATTCTCACCATCTCCATTACCAATTCGTATTTAACAGATTTGTCAGCATGTATACTAATAGGTGCAGTTAAGTCTTTGCTCAACTCTGCTTCAATAGCCGAAGATAAGGTTTCTACGGTAACGTCTTTATTCTCATTTACCGCATATTGACCAAATTCATCGAGGTAAACCCTTATTGGTTTAACCGGCAAATGCTGGTCTTCTACCCCTTTGGGCAAAACCACTTTTAAGATGGTTTCAGGAGATACGGTAGACGTTAGGATAAAAAATATCAGCAACATGAAAATGATATCTGTCATTGCTGACAGACCAAATTCTCCGCTTGATCTTGTTCTTTTTCTGATAGCCATAATAATTAGTTATTAAGCTGGTTGCTGCAAAATGTCAATAAATTCAAGTTTTTTAGATTCAAACTTGTTTGCTACGTGGTCGATTCTTAACATTAAAAAGTGGTAGCTAGCAAATGCGATGATACCTAATAATAGACCTGCAGCACTTGACACCATCTTTACATATAAACCACCAGAGATGATGTCAATTTGAATGGTGTTGGCCAAAGATATTTTATAGAACATTTGAATTACACCGAAAATGGTTCCCAAGAAACCAAACATTGGTGCCAATCCAGCAATCATTGATAAGAATCCAACATTCTTTTCAATTTTATAAACCTCCATGATGCCTACGTTTTCAATTGAAGACTCAATGGTGTTGATAGGTTTTCCAATTAAAGAAATACCTTTTTCTATCATTCTAGCGATAGGGGCATCTGTTCTGCTGCACAATGTTTTTGCACCTAGGATGTTGTCGTTCAAAACCATGTCTTTAATGTTCATCATGAAGTTGGCGTCAATTTTTGCGGCATTGCGTATGGCCAAATAGCGCTCAATAGCAATGTATAATGAAGCGACAAATAAAATACCAATTGGAATCATAACGACCCCACCTTTTACGGCCATGTCCCATAAGTTTCCTGGCATGTTTGCAGTTGTAGCAGCTGTTTGTGCAGCAGTTGCTGAATCAGTTAAAGCAGTTGTTTGTAATAAAATAGATAATAGCATGTATTACGGTTGTTTTTTTATTGCGTGGTTTGTATTCGTTTGTTTTGAAAATAGTTGAAATACTTTGGATACAGTTTTTGTCTATACCCTAGAATATTTGCAAGGACAAATCTAAATTATTTTTTGATTGCTGATTTTTATCTTATTCGCATATTCTATAAAAAACTACATAGTGCGATTTTAAATCTTTTGTTCGCTTAAAATGCTTAATGGCCAAGCTCGAAAAATAAAATTCAGACTTGTTACAAGCTCAATAAAACAAGATGTTTTTGTCGGTTCTGCATACATAGAACGACATATACTTATGATTTATTACAAATTAATTTTACTTTTTTGAACTGCCCAAAAATTGCTTTTGTATGTTAAAAACACAAGTGCATCATGCAATAAATAATGTTTTGTGAATAAACAGACACAGTGTTTCTTCAAATCAAGATGAAATGATTTGACCAAACTTGCACCTTAATTGCCTTGCTCAATATTGCCTTTGAAAACTTCTGTTGCAGGCCCGCATAGCCAAACACCGCTGTACAAGTTTTCAGATTTATGGAATTTTACCATCAAATGTCCTCCTGGCGTATCAACTTGGACATTGAAATCGCCATTCTCAAATTCCAGGTGTTTAGATAAAGCAATAGAGGCAGCGGTTACCCCAGTGCCGCAACTTAACGTTTCATTCTCGACGCCACGTTCGTAAGTCCTTACACCAATGCGCGCAGAGCTCATCAATTCAACAAAATTTACATTAATGCCTTCTTTGTTAAACTCATCATTGTAGCGAATCGCCTTTGCTTCTTTTATTAGATCAAAGTCGTTGATTTGGTCTTGGAACAAAATGTAATGAGGGGAGCCCGTATTTAAAATATAAACATTGCCTCTCTTTTCAATTTGCTCGACGTTTTTCATTTGCAATTCCACCATGCCTTCATTCCATATGGCATTGTGTGGACCATCCACTGCCAAGAAGTGACAGTTGTTTCCTGAAAATACATCAAGTCTTTTTGCAAAGTCAACAATGCAACGGCCACCATTACCGCACATACTGCTCACTTGGCCATCGCTGTTGTAGTATACCATCTCAAAGTCGTAGCCTTCGATGTTTTGCAAGAGCATTAAACCATCGCCTCCGATGCCAAACTTTGGGTGACAAAGAAAGGCCACATCCAGCTGATCATATAAACGGGCGCGGTTGTCTATCAATATGAAATCGTTGCCCGTGCCTTGGTATTTTACAAATGGAATCTGCATTAGTTTTGGTTTAATATAAATTGTACGATGTCTGGGTCAACTTCTAATTTGTATGGACATGCATCAACACAAGGCGTTAATACGTATACCTTTCCTTGGTTTCGGAGATATAGATTTCCATTTACGGTAAACAGTTGGCATGTGTAAGCGTTTAAACCAAACAATTGTAAGGTGGTGTTGCTTAAACGGTAGCCCTTAAAATTAACAGGAGAAGTCCAGTATTCAACACTATATTTGGCATTTGAGCTCGCAGGTTTGCTAAGCTTTGCCTTTTTCTCTGTGTTTTCACTTTTTTTCGTGTCTTCTAAAGCTTTTGCCTGATTAGAGTTACTAGCTGCTGCTGGCAATTGAGCACTTTTTGCTTTGGCTGTTTTGTTAAACCCGTATGAACTGCTAGTTCCATCAGCATCTAGCATGGTTAAAGCAATGGCATAAAGAATGGTGTCTTTGTTTTTAATTTCACTTGCGACTTTAAAATCAATGTCTGCATCGTCTCTCATGTTCTCGACATTTCCTTCCATAACAGGCGGCGGCTCATCGGCAAGTTCCATTTCTATTGCCTTTTGTTCCTCAATTGTTGGAGGCACAATTTCATTAAGCATATCCTTGTCATTAAAGGATTCAGTTTGCTTGTTTTGATCAGATTCAGGACTTACCACTACCGGTGCTTGTTTTTCTGTTTCGGTAATTGGAGCGGTTTCTTCAAGGGCTAAGTTTTGCTCTAGCTTTGTATTGCTGTAAAATTGGAAAACAATAAATGCGCCGATAAGTATAACCGCAGTTGCTGCAATGGCAAAGATTTTCGATTGCAGCCAATTGTTTGATGAGATAACTTTTGTTTTCGCGTGGGTGTTTAAATACGCCTTTAATTCTAAGCGCGCATTTTCTTTGATCAACTCGCTTAAAAGCTTTTGGTTTTTAAATGCCTCAGCGAAGCTGGAGTCTGATTTTAATTTTTGTTCAAACGCAGCTGTTTCCTCAGGATTTAATTTTCCTTGAAGGTAGGCATCAATTTCTTCGATATGCAATTGCTCGTTGTTCAAATTAAATAAAATCTTCTCTGCTGTATTTTTTGAGGAACTGTTCTTGTAAACTCTTAAAGCATTGGTGTTTCTTCGCCTTTGCTGTGTCGGCATTGTTGTATTGCATTTTTTCTGCAATGCTGTTCATGTCGAGTCCATCAAAATAAAAGTAGGTTAAGAGCTCTTTACACTTTTCTCCAATCAGGCCCAATACCTCTTGAACCTTTTTCTTGTCATCAAACTGAAAACTGTCAGAATCGTCTGTCATTTTTTCAGTATTTATGCCATCTATTTGCACGTTTTTTGACAATTTATTTAAACGTTTTAACCATTGGTTTCGAGCTATTGCAAAAGCGAGGGTGCTTATTTTGGCTTTTAATTCCAACTGGTTGTTTCTGATTTTTTCCCAAATTGCAATGCAGGTATCTTGCAATACGTCTTCCGCATCATCGGCATTGCCGTTGTTCTTAAGAACATAGTTCTTAATGCTGCTCACGTTGTCTTTATACAGTTGTACCATAGCGTCCTTGTCGCCATTCTTAATGGCGTCTACCAATTGCTGATCATTTAATTTTTTTCTTCCGAGCACCTTGGTGGATGTTTAATACGATTTTGTCGAGAAAGGTAAATAGACAAAAACTTTTATATGCGAAATTGCGTTACAAAAGTAATCAAAAAAAGATTGGAACATCTTTTGAAACAATAAAAAATTAGTTCAATTACACGCAACAGTATGAAAAAAGTATTAGGAATTTTTGCAATTGCCCTATGTGGCGGCCTAGTTGCATTAGGCATTAATGGAGTCGTTAACAAATTCTCTGATTCAGGAAGCTTTGAAGAAATGCAATCTAAGCATGCCAAGTTTGCCAGTTTGATAGAAGATGATGGCAAAGGCTACGGATTTGATTTTGTAAAAGTATCTGCGGTGAGCACACCAGCCGTGGTGCACATCAAGTCTCATTTTGAACAAGCAAAATCGAGCAGCCCACATGGAGGTGGCAACGGTCAGCCTATCGACCAATTTGAATTTTTTAGAGACCATGGCATGGACTTCGATATGCCTAGAGGTCCAGGAATGGCAGCCGGTAGTGGGGTAATCATCACACAAGACGGTTATATCGTAACCAACAACCACGTGGTAGACAATGCCAGTAAAATTGAAGTTATACTCAACAACAAGCACACCTACATAGCTGAGGTTATTGGTGTTGACAAGACCACCGATTTGGCACTTATAAAAATTGACGAAAAGAATTTGAATTTCATGTCGTTTGGCAACAGCGATGAAGCCAAAGTGGGCCAATGGGTATTGGCCGTTGGAAATCCGATGAACCTAACCAGCACTGTAACCGCGGGAATTATTAGCGCCAAAGGCAGAAGCATCGACTTGTTAAGAAGTGAAGACAACCAATATGCCATCGAAAATTTTATACAAACCGATGCAGCGATTAACCCCGGTAACAGTGGTGGTGCGTTGGTGAATACCAAAGGCGAACTTATCGGTATCAACACCGCCATTGCTTCACAAACTGGTTCTTATACAGGTTATGGTTTTGCCGTGCCGGTGAATTTGGTTAAAAAAGTAATGGACGATTTGTTGAAGTTCGGAAAAGTTCAACGTGCCGTTTTGGGCGTCGCGATTCAAGAAGTAACCCAAGAAATTGCAGAGAAAGAAGGCTTCAAAGATTTGAACGGGGTATTGGTTCAAGAAGTTAGTGAAGGCGGATCTGCTCAAAAAGCGGGTGTTAAAAAAGGCGATGTGATTCAAAAAGTAAATGGCGTTGCGGTGAACAGTGTTTCTGGACTGCAAGAAGAAATTGGGAAATTCCGCCCTGGCGATAAAATTTCTTTACAGGTGATTAGAAAAGGGGATGCCAAAGACATTCAAGTAACTTTAAAGGGCTTGGATGGAAAAGAAAGTCTGAGCATGGCAGATAAAAATGATGTGAACACCGTTAAGGGTGTTGAGTTTGGAAACCTAAGCAAAGAAGAGAAAGACAAGCTAGGCGTAAAGAATGGCGTTAAGGTGGTGGCAGTGGGCGAGGGGCCTTTTAAAGGAAAATTGCAGGTTGGATTTGTCGTTACTAA
>CANFXY010000062.1 GCA_947451105.1 Bacteroidota bacterium
AATTGACACTGGCGGTAGTTATCCTTTCAGGAGCAGCCTTTTTCATGAGCAAATCAATTGATATCCAAGGGGTGTCAACCGAACAACTCAGTGCTGCTAAGCCGTTTTTTGGAGCAGACGAATATGCTTACGAAGCACCAAAAGGGGATACAGCAGAGTCAGCCTTATCTTCAAAAATAAATTGGGCCATCATCGGTTTTACCGCATTAATGGTCTTGGTTTTGGCCAATGCATTTGACATCAGCAAGTATACAGCGAAGATTACTGGCCGCGAAACCGTTAATCAAAACAATGTAAACAAATGGGTGATGTTGATTTTCATGCTTGTCGGTTTAGCCGCTACAATATGGGAATTCGGTGCACATGGCAAACATATCTTATTAAACAACTCAGCAAGTGAGCATGGTATTGATTATGACAGTATGTTCACAATTACATTGATTGTAACCTCTATTGTGTTTTTCGCAACTCAATTTTTATTGTTTTGGTTCTCTTTCAAATATGCGCACAAAGACGGCCAAAAGGCTTTATACCTAGCACACAACAACCGTTTAGAGGTTTTTTGGACAATTATACCTGCTATTGTTTTAACTTTATTGGTTTTAAGAGGTCACCAAACTTGGAGATCTGTTGTATATGCTGAGGAGAATAACAAAGGGAAAATTCACAGTATTGAAATCTTTGCTTACCAATTCGGTTGGAAAGCGAGATATGCTGGAGATGATGGCATCATGGGTGTTGCCGATTATAAATTTATTTCAGGTAAAAACGAATTAGGTTTGGCCTTCAAACCTGAAGTTGATTCATTAATCGTTGAGTTAAAAGCTCAAATTGAAGCTGAGAAGATGCTTATCAACGACATCAAAAGTGGTGCAGCTTTGACTGCCTTGAAAAACAGCTATACAGAAGTTGAGAATTTGAGAGACTACAAAAACATGGAGTCTATTCAAAAAGAGATTGATGCGTTAAACAGCGGCGATAAATTGGACGAAGCTGAAGCTTCAATCAAAAGAAAGACCAAACAAATTGACCGTATTTTAGCTATTCAAAACAACAGCAAGCAATTTGCTTCAACTTTCAATGGTGCAGCGAATGATGATATCATCACTCAAGAGATTCACATTGCAAAAGATTCATTGGTTACTTTTAACTTCAGATCTAAAGACATCATCCATAGTGCTTGGTTGCCACACATGAGAGCGCAAATGAACGTGGTTCCTGGAATGCCAACCAAATTCACTTTCCGTCCTACTAAATCAACTTTAGAGGCTAAAAAAGAATTTGGCGAAACTTTTGAGTTCTACTTGTATTGCAATAAAATTTGTGGTGTATCACACTACAACATGAAAATTAAGGTAGTTGTTGAATCTCAAGCAGAAGTAAATACTTGGTTAGCTTCTCAACAACCAGCTTTCATTAAAAAGCCTGTTGCGGTTCCAGCAATTATGAACAGCAATGACACCATGATGCAAGCCGATACCACTAAAAAATTGGCCATAAACTAATCCCATCCTATTAAACAGACATTTACAACAATGAGTACATCAATTATAACAGACACTCACGCTACAGATAGCCATGGTCATCACGAGCACCATGAACCATCCTTTTTGTTCAAATATGTTTTCAGTACAGATCATAAAATGATCTCTAAACAATTCCTTATCACAGGTATCATCATGGGATGCTTTGGTATGGGAATGTCATTATTGTTTAGACTTCAATTGGCTTGGCCAGATCAAGCTTTCCCAATTTTGGAAAGTCTTTTAGGCAAATGGGCTAAAGATGGCAAGTTAGATCCAAACTATTATATGGCCTTAGTTACAATTCACGGTACCATTATGGTATTCTATGTTTTGACTGCAGGTTTAAGTGGTACTTTTAGTAACTTGTTGATTCCACTACAAGTAGGTGCAAGAGATATGGCGAGTCCTTTTATGAATATGCTTTCATATTGGTTCTTCTTCTTATCTTCTTGTGTATTAATGTCTTCATTTTTTGCAGAAACAGGTCCTGCATCATCTGGTTGGACTGTATATCCTCCATTAAGTGCCTTGTCTAAAGCAATGCCTGGTTCTGGATTAGGAACTACTCTATGGTTAGTTGCTATTATATTATTTATTGTATCTGCACTATTGGGTGGTATTAATTACATCACTACAGTTTTGAATATGCGTACCAAAGGTATGTCAATGAACAGATTGCCTTTAACTATTTGGGCTTTCTTTTTGACAGCTATCTTAGGTCTATTGTCATTCCCTGTATTGTTAGGCGCTGGTTTGTTGTTAATATTTGACAGAAGTTTTGGTACCAGTTTCTATTTAAGTGATATCCACTTAAATGGTGTTGGCGCATTAACCAATAGCGGTGGTAGCCCCGTGTTATACCAACACTTATTTTGGTTCTTAGGTCACCCAGAAGTATACATCATCTTGATGCCAGCTTTGGGTATTTCATCTGAAGTTATTTCAACCAATGCAAGAAAGCCAATCTTTGGTTACACTGCGATGGTAATTTCATTAATAGGTATCTCTTTCTTGTCATTTATCGTTTGGGGTCACCATATGTTTATCACTGGTATGAATCCATTCTTGGGTACAATGTTTATGTATGTTACCTTGATTATTGCGGTTCCATCTGCGGTAAAAACATTTAACTACCTGGCAACCTTATGGAAAGGCAATATCCGTTTCACGCCTGCGATGATGTTTGCCATTGGTTTAGTTTCTTTCTTTATCACTGGTGGTTTAACTGGAATTTATTTAGGAAATGCAGCATTGGATATTCAAATGCACGATAGCTATTTCGTTGTAGCCCACTTCCACTTGGTAATGGGTAGCGCAGCTATTTTTGGTATGTTCGCTGGTATCTACCATTGGTTCCCTAAAATGTTCGGTAAAATGATGAACAAAACTTTAGGTAACTTACATTTTTGGTTAACCTTCATCTCTGCTTATCTAGTGTTCTTCCCAATGCACTTTATGGGTCTTGCAGGTGTTCCAAGAAGATACTATCAATTCTCTTTAATTCCTGAATTTGAAATATGGATGAACGTTAATATTTTTATAACTATATCAGCCTTCTTAGGTGGTATTGCACAATTGTTATTCTTATATAACTTCTTCAATAGTATTTTCAGAGGTGAGAAAGCAACTGAAAACCCTTGGTTGTCTAACACTTTAGAATGGAGTACTCAAGTAAAGCATATTCACGGTAACTGGGAAGGTGATATTCCAACTGTTTACAGAGGACCTCACGAGTATAGCCGCCCTGATAGAGAGTTAGATTATTTCCCTCAACATGAAATAGGAGATGGTGAACCAGACCATTACCATGCTCCATCAACTCAAGTTGATACTGCATTTGATGGCAAAAAAGAAAAGGCTAGTGCTGTATTCTTCTCCTCATTTGCTGCTCTTTTCATGAAGAAAGCATAAAGCGTTCTGACAGCTGTTAGAATAAAATGAACTATATTAAACTAAACCGAAGATCAGGTCTTTTGACACTATCTTCGGTTTTTTTATTGCTTATAGCTGGAGGTGTCGTTAGAAGCACAGGTAGCGGCATGGGTTGCCCAGATTGGCCAAAATGCTATGGCGCTTATTTTCCTCCAGTTTGTGCATGTGAACTTCCAGCAAACTACCAAGAGCTTTATGTACAAAAACGCATACAGAAAGCAAAGCGCTTTGCAAGTGTCTTGTCTAAAATGGGATTTAAAGAACAATCAGCTGCTTTATTAAATGATCCAAATCTTTTAAAGCCTGAGGTGTTTAATCCTTTAAAGGCTTGGACCGAATATATCAACAGGCTCATTGGTGTCTTGTCAGGCCTTTTTTCATTGGTTTTCTTTTTGTCCTTGTTGCGGATACGCAAATACATAAGCCGCTTTAAATTTTGGTGCGGCACCTTTGGTTTTATCATGATGCTGTTTAATGCTTGGTTAGGGAGTATTGTTGTTGCGACTAATTTGTTCCCGATAATCATAAGTATTCATTATTTAGCCACTTATGCGGTATTGGCGCTGATCATGTTTAGTTTGGTTAATTCGAGAATTGATGAGAAGAACAAATCGATTATGTCATATAAATGGTACTTTATTGGGTTTGTATTTTTATCTCTGCTTCAAGTGGTATATGGAACTCAACTAAGAGAGGTAAGTGATTTGGCGGTCGAAAAGAATATTTTATTTGTTGGTCGTGATTTAAATTTCGACTTTTTCGGACAGATTTTTAAGACGCATTGGATATTAGCCATGGGCCTTATTGTTTTAAGTTTGGTTCCTTTGTATTTATTGCGCAAGAAACTGGAGAAAAAATGGATGAGATTATTGTCCTCAATTACAGCAGTTTTACTCATTCAATATCTCAGTGGTGTGCTGAATTTACGGTATAACTTTCCTCTATATGCGCAAGTGTCACATATATTTTTTGCAGGTCTAATATTCGGGATTACCTTGTATATTTGCATTGCTATTTTAAGAGCACCTAAAAACTCTCCAAAGATTTGACAGACCACAGTACCAACAAGCAACCAGAGCAACTAAGTGCTGCTTTTTTTAAAGACTATTTTATGCTGAGTAAAGTAAGACTCAGTACCTCTGTAGTTGGAACCACACTTATTACTTATTGTCTTGGTGTTGCAAAAACGTCTGAATCATTTGATGCGTTGAAGTGTTTTGGCCTAGCACTAGGCGGCATGTTGGTAGTAGCTGCTTCAAATGGGTTTAATCAAATTTACGAAAAGGATACTGACCGCATGATGTCTAGAACCCAAAACCGTCCTATTGCTGATGGTAGAATGGGTGTCAACGACGCCATGATTTTTAGTGTAGTTTGTGCCATTTTGGGTTTGTTTGCCTTGGCCTTTTTTTCCAATGGTAGAGTCGCATTTTTAAGTCTAGTTTCTCTTTTTGTTTATTCATTGGTTTATACCCCTCTGAAAGCTAAAACACCAATGGCAGTTTTTGTGGGGGCAATTCCTGGCGCTTTACCACCTGCAATAGGATGGATAGCGGCAGTAGGCAATATTGATGACATTGCAATGATATTGTTCTTGATCCAATTCTTTTGGCAGTTTCCTCATTTTTGGGCCATTGCTTGGATGCTTGAAGATGATTACAGAAAGGCAGGATACACTTTACTGCCATCATTTGAAGGCAGAACAAAGAAAAATGCCATGCAAATTATTTGGTACACAGTTATGTTGATTTTAGTATCTATGTATCCTATTTCAATTGACTTTGGTTCTTTAAATTCATTGTTTTTAATACTACCGGCGGGTATTTATTTATTGTACCGAGCCTTTGTTTTATATAAAACGCAGACGATAAAAGACGCTAAGTCTTTGATGTTTGCTTCCCTTATTTATATGCCTGTTGTACTTTTAAGTTATTATTTTTAATATATGTCACAAACTATTCAGCCTTCTATTTCGAGCAATAAAAAAAGTATTTTCAATGAGAAGACTTTTATCATTTGGTTGTTTATTGTAGCAAGTTCAATGCTATTTATTGCATTTAGCAGTGCCTATTGGGTTCACAAAACTGATGGTATTCGCAACAATGCGTGGTTTGAATTCGAATTGCCAATTCAATTTTGGATTAGTGCTATCATTGTCGCTGTTTCCAGTCTATTTATGCAATTGGCATATAAAGCTGCCACAAATGATGATGTTTATAAGGTCCCATCTTTGTTAACTATAACATTTATTCTAGGTGTAAGTTTCTGTATTTCTCAATTTTACGGCTATTTTGCTCTAGTAGATATGGGTCTTTACCTATCAAATAGAGAAGCAGGTGAGATTTCAGCCTCTTTTGTCTATGTAATTTCCGGTGCTCACCTCTTGCATATCATTGGTGGATTAGTGCTTCTTTTCGTTGCTATCATTAAGTCTTCGAGGTTAGAAGTTCACAAAAAAAATCTAGTGTTCATTAATATTTGCAAAACTTATTGGCACTTTTTGGGAATTGTATGGATTTTCTTGATTTTATTCCTTTATTTCGCAAAGTAATTTAGATACAATTATCATAATGTCAAACTCTTCAACAGTATCATCTACAAGCATATGGACAGGGGGTAGGTCTCCTTTCAATGTTAGTTACGGAAAATTAATGATGTGGATTTTCCTTTTATCAGATGCATTCACATTCTCATCACTATTGGTGGGCTATGGTGCAATCAGGTTCAGTTATGCCGGCAGCACAACGCCATGGCCAGATCCAGCAACCGTTTTTAACCACTTCCCGTTTGCACATGGTTTACACTTGCCATTGCTTTTCGTAAGTTTAATGACTTTGATTTTGATTATTTCTTCTGTTACCATGGTATTGGCTGTTGAAGCTGGACATCGTAACTCTAAGAGTGAAGTTTCTAAATATATGTTCTTAACTATTTTGGGTGGCGCTGCTTTCTTAGGCTGTCAAGCTTGGGAATGGACTCAGTTCATTCATGAAGGTGGTCGCTTGGATTCAAATTTATTTGGATTTACAGAAGCTGCCCATGAACATGCTAAACATTTAAAATTATTTGATTCAGTGCATTGGACAGATGCTGATAAAATTTCAGGTCCAGTTCCTTTTGCATCTTTATTCTTTATTGTGACAGGATTCCATGGATTCCACGTATTTAGTGGTGTTGTTATCAATATCATCATTTGGATTAACGTAATGCGTGGTACCTACGAAAGAAGAGGGCACTACGAAATGGTTGAAAAAGTAGGTTTATACTGGCACTTTGTTGACCTTGTTTGGGTATTTGTTTTTACTTTTTACTATTTGATTTAACCTTTAAAAGAACACAGCAATATGAGCAACAATCATACACATACTGAAGGCGAATATATTCCAGAAACATACATCCCTCATGCTGAATCGCATGGAACTGGAAGCCTATGGAGAACCTTTTGGATTTTATTAGGTATCACCATCGTGGATTTTATCATTTATTTTGCATTCGGTGCATCAATGGCTAGAAATATTGTTTTCATTGCCTTTGGTATCATCAAAGCAATTTTAATTGTTGGTATTTTTATGCACTTAAACTACGAAGCTAAATTTCTTCGTTGGATGATTGTATTACCAGCGGTGATATTCCTTTCTTACTTGGTTTGCTTCTTGTTAATAGAAGGCAACTATGTAAGTCTTGAGAAATACTTTTAAGTAATGACTGAAACATCTAAAAAAAGCCCAACATGGAAAGTGTTGGGCATTTTGTTTTTATTGATAGGCATGCCCGTTTTGTGGGTCATGATAAATAAAACGGGCGTTCACTATTCCAGAAAGCTTCCGATTTATTTTGAGCGGGAGTTGGATGTCAATGGTGATACCATTTACCACACAGTTGATGATTTTAAATTGGTTAATCAATTTGGAGACAGTGTAACACTTGAAACCTATAAGGGTAAAATCTTATTGGTTAGCTTTTTCTTTGCAAGCTGCGAGACCGTATGCCCTAAAATGAATGGGTATATTGGGACACACATTTACAGAGAATTTGAAAAAGATACCAATATTCGGTTTTTAAGCTTTACAGTTGATCCTTCAAACGATTCGCCAGCGGTTTTGTTGAAGTATGCACAATCATTCAACGCACAAAGCAATTGGCAGTTTTTAACAGGTTCAAAGGCCCAGATTTATGATCTTGCAGCTAATAGTTTTAAAATACCCGGAGCTGAAGATGTTCACAATGGGTTATTCCATAGCAATAAAATTGTTTTAATAGACAAACAAAAACGCGTTAGAGGTGTTTTTGATACCAACGGACAGAATGAAAAGAGCGCTACCATAGATGCAGTGCGCGCACTTAAACTTGAATATAAAGATGAAAACAATAGCAAAAAACGATAAATTGGCCAATGGTATAATTATTACTCTATCTGTAGTAGTATTTGCTTTGGTAACCCTAATGAGAAGAGTTAAAATCGATTTAGGTTTTGAATTTGATACCCATATTTTCCCAGCCATTAGTGCCTTGTTGAATTCTTGTGTGGCAATACTTTTACTTGTCGGACTATGGTTTGTAAAACAAAAAGAATTTGATAAGCACCGCAAGACCATGATGGCTGCGGTTGTTTTCTCAATTTTGTTTTTGTTAACCTATGTTCTGTACCATTTCACAACAGTAGAAACTGCCTATGGTGGTGTTGGGTTTGTTAAAACACTTTATTACATCATTTTATTTACCCATATTGGTTTGGCTGGAATCATACTCCCTTTTATTTTGTTTGCTGTATACCGCGGCTTAACAGGAGAGTACGCTCAGCACAAGCGCTTAACAAGATGGGTTTGGCCCGTTTGGTTTTATGTTTCCGTAACTGGTGTTATTGTGTATTTCATGATTTCACCTTTTTATTGAGAATTGTGACTTTGCTCACTTTATTAGCGCAATTAAATTGTAATTTTGCACCGTATTTTATGAAAAGAATAGTTTCATTTTTAGTCCTTATTACGATGAATGCCATTGCATTTTCACAATGCCCTATGTGTAAGGCAAGTGTGGAAAGCAGTCAAGCTTCTGGATCAAAAAGTGTAGGTATGGGACTTAATGTTGGAATTCTGATGCTCTTGGTGTCAGTCTATGTGATTTTATTTTCAGTAGGTATTATGTGGTACCGTAAATACAGAAAAAATCAAATAGCCTAAGATGTCTCAGAAAGCCCCATTGTTATTGCCGAGCATACTTGCTTGTAAATGCCCACGTTGCCGCAAAGGAAGGGTATACCCTTTTTCTGCTTTTAATTTGTTTGGTTTTAGTAAAACCAATGAAAATTGTCCGAACTGTGGATTGAAGTTCGAACATGAAACTGGATTCTTTTGGGCTGCCATGTATATCAGTTATGCATTTAGCACCATTATCATGATAGTGTTTGGCGTGTTGGCGATAAATTTGGACTGGTCATTCGCCAAAATTGCCTCGGTCCTTATACCAACTATTTTGTTGATTACGCCTTTTTCTTATAGATATTCTAGAATACTCTTACTCTATTTAATCTCCCCAAATAGACATTTCGATAGTAAATATTTGTAATTCGTAAGTTTGGTATTCTTGTTGAAGTATATGCTTTAATAAATTTATTTAAACATATGAAAAAACTAATTTTTAGTTTAGCCGCAATTGTTATTGCCCTAAACACTTTTGCACACGACACAACAAAAGTAAAAAGAACGCCTGAATCTTCAGCCAATATGAGGGCTGATAAGTTAAAAACTGAGCTTGGACTAAGCGATGTTCAAAGAAATCAAGTATACGCTGCAGTGCTTGAGAAGATGAATCAAGCGAAGACAATTAAGCAAAAGTATAAAGACAGTGCAAATAAAAAGTCACAGCACAGCGAAATGAAGCTTGTAAAACAATCTTTTGATGCAAAAATGAACTCTATATTAACCCCAGAGCAGAAAGTTAAATATGAGGCTTTAAAAGCGGAAAAAAAGGATAAGATGAAGGCAAAGAAAGGCAAGATAAAAAAAGGCCAAACAGAGCCTCATGATGACGAAGATGATGATTAAGATTTTTGTATAATAAAAGAAGCCCCGTTTGGGGCTTTTTTTATGGCCAAACCGACCGTATATTGTTAAATTGTTCTATTTATTTCAAGTGGTGTCGTTTGTCAATTGATAGGCTCATGTTTTAAATGTGTATTTAGTTTTTATTTTTTGAATAGGATATTTGTTAGACAAGCATCAATTATTGATCCTTGTTCGGGATGCTGAAAACGAAATAGAGTAGGCAAAACTAAAACACACACAATGAAAAAAATTAAAACATTATTTCTTCTATTACTTTTTTCCGGCACATTAAAAGGACAAAGTAATTTTGCGCAAGTATGGGACAGTCTTTACCGCGATGTTAAGCAGCAGGGCAGTTTAAATACTTCTTATTTTTGGAACTTAGGTCTGGTCGATTCTAGTTTGTATGCATCGCAAGGTTTCTCCAATGATAGCTTATCCGATTTTTATAGATTGAGCAATTTGTACCAGCAGTTTTACAACTCGAGTATTCAATCCAATCAGAACCTGCAAACATATGAAGCGTTTCAAAAGAATCTTGAGTCAGACTTTAAAGCTAAAACCATCGATGTCCCAATATTATATTTAAAGGCGGGTATGTTTAGAGAGTCTGCCTACAAAGAAGGTGCAATCCAATTTGACAGCAGCAATAACCGTTGGTTGCTTAATAGGCCAAATGATGCATTTAAAATTCAAGAAGTCTTTATTGCTGCGCCATATGTCCCTGTGGTTTTTTCTTCTAATGTTACCTTGCGTTTTTCGGATGAATTTATTGTTAACACCTCAGGTTCAGCAATAAAGCGCATTCGAATTAAATTCAGAAATGAACAGTTTATAGACGTTCAGATGAATATTCCTATGAGCTTCGTTTTGCTTCCTGGTGATAATGAGGTTTATATTGAAGTGAGTTTTATGGATGGTAAAATACGACAAAGTAAGACTTTGATTGCTTTTGAGACACGAGATTTAGATTTTGGAATATCCAAT
Organism: Bacteroidota bacterium; assembly: GCA_947451105.1. Taxonomy (GTDB): domain Bacteria; phylum Bacteroidota; class Bacteroidia; order NS11-12g; family UBA955; genus JABMMZ01. Next base: position 10,490 of record CANFXY010000062.1, read on the forward strand.
AAGCGGGCACTTAATAATCCATTTCATTTCGGGGATGAGCATGGCAATATTTATGCAAATCCTGAGAGAGAAACAGAATTACAAGAGCCCATGGGTGCGTTCATAGATTATATGCCAGGATTGAGCAATGGCATTCAGAATACATGCATAAAAAAACCTTTGATAATCGTTGAAGGTATAGACTTTGGATACAAAGACCATTGGACTGGATGTTACGGGGGCAAATGTGGAAATGCAGGATTAATTGATTTGATGAATGGTTATGTTTTAAATCCCTACGAGTCAAAATTAAAAGACAGAATTGAGCCTTGGGCTGCTATCGAAAAAGCACCAAAATTCATAAGTGAACTGAGGAATAAAGGCTATGATATTTTTTACATTGACTTTCACAATGGTGCGGATTACATGGAAAACAACGCGCAATTGGTTGTGAAATTTATTCAACTCCTAAATGAGCGAAAATGCAGTGATGAAGAGTTGGTTGTTGTAGGGGCAAGTATGGGCGGTGTCGTTGCAAAATACGCCTTGTCGTATATGGAACAAAACCATTTGCCACATTGCGTGAGAACCTATTTGTCTTTTGATGCGCCGCACCAAGGAGCCAATATCCCTTATGGTTTGCAAATCTTTATGCAATATTTTAGCGGAAAGCTACCTACCATGAAGGAGAATTTTAAAAGAAGATTGGATAGAGCTGCTTCAAGACAACTTTTATCAATGCACGTGCTTTCAGAGTTTAAAACCAATCAGCATAAAGACCGAAATGAATTTATTGAAAAACAAAATCGACTTGGAAATTATCCTAAATTGAGCAGAAATATTGCCCTAAGCAATGGAAGTGTCAATGCAAGTTTTCAGAATTTTAATCCAGGTGATTTGCTTTTGACATTGAACCCTGTATCTGCATATATAGACAATAACCCAATAAATTTTTCTGCCTATGTTTTTGCCATGGCTAAAAAATTTCAACAAAACACTTGGTCTAAGCCAGTAAACATAGCCTTCTATTGCATGCTGCCTTTAGGAAGGAAGTATTTTGTTCCTTTAGAAAAAGAAATTGGGGATGATCATATTCCTGGAAGTATTCGTTATGATTTAAGAGATTTTAAAAAGATTTATGGTGTAATTAATATTGTGAACAACCACAGTGCAAATTGCTTTATTCCTACAACAAGCGCCTTAGATGTAACGTCAAATGTTGGACAAAAAATAGACGATTATGTAGATCGTTTTGTCCCTAACCCAAGTGTCTATCCTTTTCACACATTTTACGGTGTAGAAAATACCAACCAAGAGCACATGCAGTTAACGGATCAAAATATTCAATGGATATTAGATGAATTTGAGAAAAACGCAAATGAACATGGTGCTTTTTTGAATACCGTTTATAATTACGGCCGCTACGAAAGATATACTTTGCCTTCGCTTACGGTGCAGGCTCAAGGTAAATTGCAAATTAATGCCCATGGTTTAAATGGATTTGGAAATGGAACATACGACCGCATGAACCGAAAAGGTTCACGATTTGAGATGAAAACAAGTGAATGCAATTCTTTGGTTACAATAGAGCAAGGCGGGATTTTAGAATTGGGTGGTGATAACGCTGAAAACAACAAAGCAATTTTAAGAATTAGAAAGGGGTGTACCTTGATGTTGAAATCGGGAAGTACATTGTTGATTCATGATAATTCAGAACTCATTATTGAAGAAGGTGCGCAATTGGTTTATTTTCCAGGAACTGTCATTAAATTAGAAGGTAACGAAGCAACTTTGCAGATTGATGGTAAACTAAGGTTGGAGACCAATGCTGTTTTTTCGATCTCAAAAGGCAATTCAAGCAATACCGGTTATGTTAAATTCAGAAATGCCAAAGGAGGCTATGGGGAAGGAATCATAGAAATAGGCGGTGCAAATACAGAAATAAAACTTGAAGGTACGAGCCGTCAATCGGATGTGGTGTTGCAAATTGAAGGTGAAATGAATTTGATTTCTCCTAATGGAACGCATTCTTTAAGCAAGTTTTCATTGAGCAATTGCAAAGTTTTGTACGGCAATAGGTCAACGGTAAAATTAATTTCAGATTTGAACTTAGACCATGTGGAATTTAACAAATTACCCTGGGCGGTTGCTGCTTCATCTAATGCAATTGAAACGGTAAATTCAAGCAAGGCAACACTTTTGAGCTGTGTTTTCTCTGATTTTAATTACGGGGTTAAATGTCTTGGAACACGAAGTACATCAAATAGCATAAAAGTAGAGCATTGTACTTTTAAGCAATGTGTGAATGGTTTTTATGCGAGCGAATCTTTGGTTCAAGTTGCTTACAGTCATTTTTACAATTGCATTGAAAATGGCTTGTATAATCTTAATCCAGAGTCTGATTTGCAAATTACAAACACTGGTTTTAACGGAAACACAAATGCTGCGATCATTGAAAATAACACAGGGCAGTCTAGGTTTGCTTTTATAGAATCTTGCGACTTTGGAAAAAATAAAACAGGGTTGAGTTTGAATAAACTGAATACAGCAATTGCTTGCTCAAGGTTTGTAAGCAATGAAATAGGATTGTTGGATGATAATGGATACCTCAATTTGAGTCTAGACAAACAGTTTACGGGTTCTGTTTATTCAAATGTTGGTGGCAATAATACATTTGCATATAACAGCAATGCTGGGGTGTACGTTAAAAGCTGTGTTCTTTATCTAAACAATGGCAAAAACAATTTTTTACAAACTACCGGAAATCGAACTTGTAATTTTGTATTAGGCGATGTTGTTTACTCCCAAGAAACCCACGAAAACAGTTCCCCTTATAAATTCAAAGCCTCTAATAATTATTGGAAAGATGCGCCATTTAATGGCAATATCAGCAATGGTGCAATGAGTCTTTACTTTGTTAAGTTTTCTTTTCCAAATAGCAATTCAAATACACTGAATTTCTTTACAGGCGATTTGTATCCGAATTTAAATAAAGTATGTTTTAATGGCAGTGCCTGCAATCCATGCAATTTGGCTATTGAAGATGGTAAAAGCAAATACAGAGAGGAAGAGAAGTCTGTTTTAAATGATACATTTCAAGTTGGTGTTTATCCATTTCCGGCGAGCAATTATGTAGAATTGGAACTTCCGGTAGTTAAAAATGGTGAACAGCTGTTGATGCGCTTATTGGATATTGAAGGAAGGGTTTTATTCCAATCTTCAGTTTCAGAGGCGAAAACTAGGATTCAAACTTCTGAATACAGCAGTGGGGTTTATTTTTTGGAAGTAAGTTCAAAGTATCAAAAGGTTTTAAAGCGTGTCTTGATTAACCATCTAGATTAGGGGTTTTTAGATCCAGTAAAAAATAAATAGAAAATCCTTATGGTTTGTGTAGAGATAGGGAAGTGGGCTTATTTTGCCTGCTTCCTTATTTCAATTATCGAAATGTGACATATGTCACTTCATGGACATTTGGTATTGCTTAATTTCGTTAGGTCAAATGAAAGAGAATATAAATATACCGCAGCGCATTTTATCTGTATTGGTATATTTTGCAGTGCTCTTTTTGTTTGCTTTTTTGATACACAACTTTAAACAACAATAATATATAGTATGAAAAAAAACATGGGTTCTACAGACAAAATCATTCGCGTTCTATTGGCAGCAGTATTTGCTTTCCTTTATTTCGGCAATGTGGTAAGCGGAACAGTTGGAATTTTACTGTTAGTATTGGCAGCAGTCTTTTTACTAACCAGCATAGTATCTTTTTGTCCGCTTTACACCTTGGTGGGTGTAAATACTTGCCCTACTATGAAAGAAGACTAATTTATTTTAAAAGTAAAAATCCCCGTTCAATGAAAAATGAACGGGGATTTTTTATGGAATAAAGTTATTTTACTGCGGTAACACTTATTTCAACTTTTGCACCTTTCGGAAGCGCAGAAACTTGAACGGTTTCTCTGGCAGGAAAATTACTCGAAAAACTCTCTGCATAAATAGCATTTACTTTTGCAAAGTCGTTCATATCGGTAAGGAAAATGGAAGTTTTTACAATGTTTTCAAACTGCATTCCTGACGCTTCTAAAAGTTTTGAGATGTTGCTCATAACTTGCTTAGTCTCTGATTCAATGCTGTCATTGTGAAAATTACCTGCAGTATCTAGGGCAATTTGACCGCTACAATAAAGCGTGTTTCCTACCATAACTGCTTGTGAATACGGGCCTATTGGAGCCGGTGCGTTCTCTGTGAATATGATTTTTTTTTCCATGATTGTATTTGTATTTTTGTGCTCGAATGAACATTGCTGTAAAAGGCTCGCAAGAACGCACAATAGAGTTAGACGGAATATTGACATCTGTAGGTTTGAGTTTTACAAGGCTCG
>CANFXY010000063.1 GCA_947451105.1 Bacteroidota bacterium
AGCAATATTGGTCCATTAATTCCATGGATTTTTTGATGTTTAAACGGCCACTCGTTACATTCTTTCCTGCTAGTCCTGGCAAGACATCAACCCCCTCCAAAACAAAGCGTCTCAGCAATATATTCCCTTTAACAGGATTAATGCGCATGGTATCCAATATACGTGGACAGGCATAGGCATTTAAAACCCCTATAGCTGCTGTGACCATCGGAGTAGCAAATGAAGTCCCTGAAAACCCATTGCGGTATAAACGGTTGTTTAAGATATTTATTTTTGTATAGGCATCGGTGCTGTAAACATTGGCGCCCGGCGCGCTTAAATCGACACTAATTGTGCTGTAACCCGAGGTAAAGTAATTGTCGCCAGGTGTGGTAGAACCCACGGTAATTAAATGCGTACTGGGACATAAAGTTGGCATATCACCATCAGTGTCCACTTGGTTGTCTTGGTTGTTTGAAACCGCACTCACATTTAATATGCCATATTTACCCAAGGTATCATACAAACCACACCACAATGGGGCTTGGTGAGGATACCAACCATCAACGCCCCAACTGGCATTGGTTGCAACCACATAAGCGCCTTTTTTTCCATTGCTGCTGTTGTATAATTTACGTTGGTACAAGGCATAATTATACGCCTTCAAAACATCCGATTGAAATATTGTAGGATTCAAACTGCTGTCGGTAACATCGATAATCATCAACTTTACATGCCACATAATTCCGGCTATACCTACTGAGTTGTTTCCTCTTGCACCTATAATTCCAGAAACGGGTGTTCCATGCCCGGCATTGTAGTACAAGCTGTCGCTGATATCGCTGTTGCGGCTCATGAAATTCCAACCGTAATGGTCGTCTATAAAACCATTGCCATCATCGTCTATTCCATTGCCCAAACTGTCAGCGTAATTGATCCAAATATTGCCTTGGAAATCGGGATGCTTTAAATGCAAGCCATCGTCAATTACCGCAATGACTATGGTATCACCATTGCCATTTACACCTCTGCGGCTAATGTCCCAAGCCTCAGTGGCTTTAATCATTGGCAAATGCCATTGGTTGCCTAATAGTGGATCATTGCTTACTGTTGTGCGCAAAAAAACTTGAGCGTTTTCTTGATGCAAGACATATTGGGGTAAATTTCTAAGCACAGCTACCGCTTGGTATTCGGGCAAAGAAAAAGCATTGAATGAAAAGAGAAACAATGTTTTCTCCTGATTCAATGCTTCAATTTTTGAAAATTTGAAGGCCGACAATTCGCTTAAAACGTCGACTGACTTGCTGCTTGAAAATTGTACGATATATGACTTTGCATGCACCGGCATCTTCATGGCATGTGCATTTAAAACCAAGACAAAAAACAAAAACAAGACCTTGAACCTTTTCATTCTTACAAAGATAATTAAAACTTAAGTTATAATATTAGACAAGTAAAAATGAAAAAGGCTGCATGCTTATTGTAAAGCATTTGGTCCTTTATTATTTCTGTTTTAAAACATAAGCTGCAAAATTGTTTAAAATGGCTTGCCATCCTGCAACTTGCATTTCCAAAGGATTCTCTGTTTCTGGATCGGCAAGTTCTCTCACAACGGTCATACCGCCATACTCTATAAAATCAACTTCTATGGTGCGGGCATCTTCCAAATGGTAAGCAATATGGGCATGTTGTTCAACACGGTCGTATATGCCTTCAAAGTCAAACCCAAAACTGCCGTCTTTGGCTTCCATACGCGATAAAAACTTACCACCAACACGCAAATCATTTTCTGCTTTGGTGGTGTGCCAATCGTCGCTTGCATGGTTCCAATTAACGATGTGTTCAGGTGAGGTCCAACAAGTCCACACCAATTCAATTGGCGCTTGTATGCGGGTTTCTATATTTATTTTGCTCATAGTATTGGCTTGCTTAAATTCAATACAAGACTAAGGTTAAAGTTTTTAAAGAACAAATTTTCAAATGGAATTATGTTCTTGATTCGACCAACATTTTTTGAATACGGTTAAATGCCAAATTTAAATTAATTTCGCCCCAATGAACAGAGAGGAATTAATTGCCCAAATTAAAGCAAAGAAAAGCATGCTTTGTGTTGGTTTGGATACCGATATGGACAAGTTGCCAGAAGGCGTTGAACGCAGCATGAAAGGCATGGTAGAATTTAACCACGCTATCATACAGGCCACCCACAAATATGCAGTGGCATATAAAATCAACACCGCATTCTATGAGCAATACGGAAGTGAAGGTTGGCAATGCATGGAAGAGACGCTTAACTTAATTCCCAAAGATTGTTTCACCATTGCCGATGCCAAACGCGGGGATATAGGCAACACCAGTTCTATGTATGCCCGTGCTTTTTTCAAGCGCTTAAATTTCGATTCAATAACGGTTGCCCCATACATGGGAGAAGATTCGCTAAGTCCGTTTTTTGCCTTCGACGGCAAATGGGTTATTTGTTTGGGCCTTACCAGCAACGCAGGCAGCAAAGACTTTCAAATATTGGAAGCTGAGGGACAAAAAATCTACCAGCATGTGATGCATAAAGTGAGCCAATGGGGCAATCCTGGAAACTTAATGTTTGTTACCGGTGCGACCAAGGCTAGTGATTTAAAACAATTAAGAGCATCCTTCCCTCAACACTTTTTCTTGGTACCAGGTGTTGGTGCTCAAGGTGGCACTGTGCACGATGTATGCGTTGCGGCCATGAGCGATTTTGGTGGCTTGTTAATCAACGCCAGCAGAAGCATATTGTACGCCTCTTCGGGTGCCGACTATATTGAAAAAGCAGAAGCAGAAGCAAAGAGTTTGCAAATGCAATGTGCTGAAGAAATGAGTAAATAAGAATTATCTTACCACATAAAAAAAATCCCGTTTGGCAGAACCATACGGGATTTTTTATTTCTTAAAACGCTTTAGATTTTTACAACATCGCGTTTGTCTTTCTTCTTCATTTTGTTGGGCATGGTGGCAATAATTTCATCAGACAAAGTCTTGATTAATTTCTTTTTTACAAAATGCCTATGGGTAAACATGCTGATTTCACGGACTGGTTCAGGCGATTTGAAATAGCGCACCAATTCCATTTGATCGTCGCCCATATCCAAAACAGATAGTTCTGGTAAAATGGTAACACCATCGTCTTGTTCAACCAAACGTTTCAAGGTTTCTACACTTCCTGTTTGGTATTCAAAACGGGCTTTATTAGAATCCTTTTTGCGGTCGCCACAAATGTTAATCACTTGGTTGCGCATGCAATGGCCTTCGTTCAAAATCCAGATGTCTTCAAGGTCTAAATCGCTACCCTTCAAGGTGGTCTTCTTGGCTAATTTATTTGATGGCGCAACATAGGCTACAAACTCTTCATAGTAAAGCACTTCCTCATTCAGATTTTTATCTTTAATTGGAGATGCCATGATACCACAGTCCAACAAATCATTTTTCAATTGGTAAATAATTTGCTCGGTTGTTAATTCATTCACCACCAAATTTACGTCTGGATATTTATTTAAAAATTTAACCAAAAAACGTGGAATTAAATATGGTGCGACGGTTGGTATAATACCCAAGCGCAAATTGCCTTTGATAATTCCCTTTTCATCTTGAATAAGCTCAATAATTTTACCGTGTTCTTTTAAAACATTGCGGGCTTGAGCGATGATATCTTCACCGATATGGGTAGGAACCACAGGCTGCTTGCTTCTGTCGAAAACCTTCACACCCAATTCATCCTCAAGTTTTTGTATTTGCATACTTAAAGTTGGTTGGGTTACAAAACAACTGTCGGCAGCATTCACAAAGTTTCTGTGGGTGTCGAGTGCAATGATGTATTCTAACTGTGTTATAGTCATAATTGATAATTATTTGCGCAAATATAAGCCCACCTAATTAAAGGAACAATTAATCTAGAATAAGAAATCTGGAATTTCGACCAACGTCAATAAATGTTTTATCCAAATATGCCCAATACTGTTAGCAAGGCATACAATGCACCGAATCCCCAATACAAATTGAGAACCCCAAAGCCCACAAAACACAACAACAGGGAAATCCAAAAGTGAAAATTGATTTCACCAAAGTACAAATACACGGCTAAAGGTGGAATTACAATGGCAAGAATGATTAGTATTAATAAACTAACATCTGAGTCATGACTTTCATGCGCACTGCTGCCACTTGCAATTTTCAAAGGCGCTTTCTGCACCATCTTACTGGCATTGGCTTTGATACTAGAAATAATTTTTGAACCCATGGCTGTTTGGGCTTTCACTTGCTTACTCGCCTTAACCGTTGACACCTTCATCACTTCTGGTTTTACTGCCGATGGAGAGGCAACAGAACTTAACACGGGGCTTTCTTTTTTAGGTTCTTCAACAACAAGTTCTTCTTTTGATACAGGCACCTCCGCAAGCAAAACACGTTCAACTTTCTTGCTCTTGCGAACACTTGCTTTTTGTGCTGCACCTTTGTCTTCCTTGGCAGCAAACCAATCGATGTTTAAGCCCCGGCTGTATCTTTTTTGTGAAATAGACAAGCTTCCGCATGAACTGAAAATAAATGCCATAACGGCCAAAATGCTGATGTAGTTTGAAGTTTTCATATTGATTTTTATGGTTTAGTTAAAGAGTATTAGTGCTTGGTTTTTATCTACAGCTTGTTTTTCTGAAACAACAATTTGTTTGATAACCCCATCAACAGGCGACTTGATCACGTTTTCCATTTTCATGGCTTCTAATATCAAAATGGCATCGCCTTTTTTAACTTCTTGATTTTCGCTCACCTTAATGCTCAACACCAAACCTGGCATAGGCGCTTTCACCTCATTGATTTTCGGTTTGGAAACTTTATCTAGTCCCATACTGTGCAAGAGCTGATCGAAACGGTCTTTGATACCAACCTCATAGGTGCGGCCATCAAAACCGATTTTGTATGTCTTAGAATCCGCATCAAAAGACAAGATTTCGAAATAATAGGAATGTTCCTTGTAAATCAAATGAAAAAACTTGCCGTCATGAACAGAAATTACATCCATCAATGATTCGTTTCCGTTCACTGTGGCTTTGCTTCCTTGAATGTCAACCGTAATGGTTTTCTGATGCACAATTGCTTCTAACATAGTAGTGCAAAGGTAGATAATTACTATTTCTCTACAACAAATTTTATCAACCGAGCCCCTACTTTTAGGGTATAAATTCCAGAAGACAAATCAGAGATATTAATCTCTACCTTGGCTTGGTCGGAATGTATGGTTTTCAAAACTCTGCCTTGTAGGTCTATTAACTCTATAGCATCATTATAGCCATTAGCATCTATTCGTTCAACAAACAATGCGTTTCTGCTTGGATTTGGATATACTTTAATGGATCCTGTGTAATCAAAAGCGATAGTTGATTTCTCATCTACCCTAAATGCAGCTTGTAAAAGGTTGTTGCTCGGCACCTGATCCATCGGATAATAAACATTCAAATAAACCTTGTACCTTCCTTTGTTCAAGCCCGCAAATGACAAGACTTTCAACATATCAATTTCACGGGTTTCACTTGGCAATAAGTTAAGAATATAGGTGCTGTCTATGTACACCAATTTCTCGGTTAAATTGACTGTATCCAACTCATTTATTTTTAATACCCCATAAAAATTGCTTAAGACTTTTTTAGAGCCATTGTTAATGCGCACATGTGGCGCTATTGAAGGATCTTGTTTCAGATAGGTTTGCAAATTCAATGGTTTGGTAATTGAACCCGCTACGGCGTCATACAAGACCATAAATCGGCTTTCACCTTTGCAGGTATCGTTCAAATTATACTGGTCTTTGGTCCAAGTGGTAAATGCTTTTAATGAAATTGAAATCACAGAACCGATGCCAAAAGAAGGGAACTTCAAGCGCAGTGTATCCTTTCCATTCATACTTGAATCGAGTTTCACTGAATACAACAACACATTGTTTTGTTTGTTGAAAATCTGCAGGGTGGTGCTGAAACGGTCTGAAACCGAACTATCTCCATGTCTTGCCACTTCCACTATACTTTCAACATCTTGAATATTGCTTAACAAGGTGTCATTTACCGTCGGGAAAAGTATTCTATTCGCACCGATATCATATGCTTTGGCGGTGTTGTAAAAACCTTTGAGGCTGTCATTTTTCCTAATAAAGTCTTTACCCAAATTGGTATAAACTTCAACATTGTATTGACTTAAAGCATCCAACTTTAACGAAGTATCCAAAGTAAAAGTTTTTGTTTCACCGCTGTCTATCGTTACAAGCTTCACTTTTAGATATTGAATGTTAACCCCTTGGCTCACTTTAAATATCAATGGAAAAGTAGTATTCTGAGGATTATAACCATTGTTGCGCAATGTTACTTGGGTTGGATACAATTTATTCAACTGCAAAACGCTGTTGATGTTTGGTGATATCGACACCACCTCAACATCATCTGGCACACCTAGGGCAAAAACACTTTTCAACGTATCGTTTCCACGGTATTGGTCTATGCCCAAATTTGAATAAACCAACATGGTGTAATAACCCTTTAGCGTTGGTTTGAACGCCTTAAATATCAAGGATTGCGGAATGGTCCTAAAACAGTTTACTGAGATTGAATCGCGGTAAATCAAATTGTTGTTGTAGTATATATCACAAATGGAAGTAAAAGGATCGGCCTGGTTAAAATCACCTAAATTTTCAAGGACTGCCTCAGGATTTTTAGACGCAACCGGAGGTATTAAACTTTGATTATTCGCTGGATAAACGATAGAGGTGATGGCCACATCGTTGCTGCGCACAATTTTAAATGTGCGGCTAACCGTGTCGTTGGTTTTATCGACATCGATACCCAGTTCTGAATAGGCTCTGAAATAGTAAGTACCTTTGACATCGCAAGGGAAAGTTTTAAAAGAAGCCAATATACTGTTTAAGGGGGTAAGTGTGAAAGATTTCACATCAGAATAAATCAAGACATTGCTGCTGTCATAGATTTCCGCACGCACATTGAAAGGCCCTTGTTTGTCTAAACCATAATTCTGTATAAATACGGTTGGATATATGGTGTCAACAAATTGCTCGTAGTCGTATCCTCTTGAAGGATCGAAAATGGTAGTCGGTCCAACATCCTTGTATACCGCAACGATAAACTTACTGCGCAAGGTATCATTGTCCTTCATCTCATCATTCGACAACAAAGTCACCACTTGAATGTCGTAATCACCAGCCTGGGTAGGCAAGAAACTTGAATCAAAGGTAAATGTGCGTTTTAGGCCTGAACTTAAAGAGTCACTTCTTGTTGAGGTGTATTCTAAATTACCGTATCTGAAAATGTTTAATTTAACATTGAATTTCTTGGTTTGCTTGGCAGAACCATAGTTTAATATGGTTACTTTGGGCGCCATTTTAACAATATTCAAAAGCTTAACGGTATCCTTTGGAACCAAGACTTTAATTGGCGCCACATCGTTTACCGTTTGTAAGCGTGGCTCAATGGCAAATTTGAATGGGGCATCTGGGGCAAAATCAACCCATGCCGTATCGCCCATTGGGGCAGCGTAATAAAAAGTTCCTTTTCTTACTGGCACTTCTGGTTGGTAGCCAAAGGCAACATTCACCGTTCCAATTTGTCTAACCCCAACGTAAAAACTTCCTTTGATGGGAACAGGTGGCATCACAGGTGTTATAAAACTTGGAGAAGTTTGCAGAGTATCTGAAGTCCACACATTGGTGCCCGGCGTTCCACCTGGACCATTGGCTTTCCATACACCCAGTTTGAATTTCTCTTTGGATCCAGCAAAACTGACACTAATTTGATTGATCGAATCTGCAGAACCTGAGAAAAATTTTGCCACAAAATCACCTGAGGTTCCATTGAATCCTATTCCACCTACTATCGGTCTTGTTGGGTCTTTGTAAGAATAAATATTACTGGTAGCCAAACGATAGCCTGATACAGAATTACTGGCATTGCCTTGGTCTTTCTGTACACTGGCGGTTAAAGTATCCATCCCTAAATTTGTTGGATACAAAAGTGGCATTTTAACCAACTTTTCTTCCAAATAACCCAAAGAATAAGTAGCAGAATCATATAAATTATTGGCCCCTCTGCTGCGCAAATACATCTTAAATGTCGCTGGTTTTTTACCAACGTTTTGCACGATGGCGCGAACTGTATCAGGATTGCCATTTGGCACTGGCAATTTCCCTAAACTATAAAGTTTGGTCACGCTTAAATCAAAATCACTGCGCGGAAATTCAATACGTATGGTTGGATGCCATTCTGTTGATGAATTCGTTGTATCGGTAATTGTGCCCCCATTGCTCCTAACAAATTTGGTTTGGTTGGCAGCATAACCACTCACTGTTCCACTGTTTTCAAAATTCCAAAAGATGTTTGAAGGTTGAGATGTAATTTGAGTATACTCAACCAAGATTTCCAAATTTTTACCCAAAATAGTGTCCACCACATAGGGTTTATTAAACACCAAACGCACCCAACCATCTACACTGTCAAAATCATTACTGGGACTTTGGTCATACATTTTTTTCATGCCGGTGGTTCCAGTCAAATTTACCCAATTGACATTTTTACTTCCGTAGTTTGAATTAACGGTGGTGCGCATGTATACTTTCAAATTACAAGTACCAACAAGGGCTCCACCACCATTGCGCATAAACGATATACTGCGAATGCTGTCGTTGTGCAATAGCCCACTAACAACCGACTGCGGAAAAATATAGGCATAACGCGAGGATGCGTTGGCAGATGTGCTGGTGTTTGCAGGTCCTGCCAAACTTGATCCTGTAAAACTGCCGTTCCCAAGAATTAGGACTTGGGCAGAAATACTTTGTGGGCAAAGCAGAATAAGTAAGGTAAGAAAGTAAATATTGTAAAATCTCTTCATGAGGCGTTGATGGTATTGAAAGTTGATTGTTATCTTTTTTCGATTTTGTAAAAATACTATTTTTACGGTAAAACAAAAAAATCGCACTTGTTTTTTGTCATATTATGACCAAATGGTGGCTTAAATCTTGGGTTTAAACGAATTATGTTCATGCCCAAACGTTAACAATTGGAAATGCAATGATTTGAATTTATATTTGCAGAAATTATGGCTTTTAAAGTATCAAATGAAACTAAGGTTGGTGCACTCGCTGCAATAGCCATCACCTTTTTGGTATTGGGATACAATTTCCTAGCAGGACAAGGAAGTTTTTTTTCAAAGAAATACACCTTAAATGCAATTTTGCCAGATGTTGCGGAAATCAGCAAATCAACGCCTGTGTTGTTTAATGGCTACAAAGTTGGCAATGTAACAGATGTTGAATTGTTAAAACCAGATGGCAATTTTAAAGTTTATTTTGTGATCAATGAAGACATTGACATTCCCGAAGGCTCAAGTATTAAAGTGAGCAGTGCATTATTGGGTGGCAAGGCTTTAAATCTATTGTTTAGCAAAAACACCAAACTTGCAGAAAGCGGGCAAACGCTTAACTCAACAGCAGACACCACCCTTATGGAATCTGTGAGCAATGTATTAAAACCATTAAATGCAAAAATCAACAGCATCGTTACTTCTTTAGACAGCATATTGGCCAATGGCGAATTAAACCGCTCTCTTGCCAACTTCAACAAATCTCTAAAATCTTTTACCCGCACCAGCGACAACGCTTCAGTGATATTGGAGCAAAGCATGCCAAAATTGAGCAACATCATGGGCAATGTTGAAAGCATCACACAAAACTTAAAGAACAACAACGAGAAAATAAGTTTGACCATTGCCAATTTAAAAACGACTACAGACAATCTGGCCGCACTCAAACTTAAAGAAACGGTTGACAAAGCCAACGAAACCCTAGCGCAAATAAGCGGCATAATGGATAAGATAAACAATGGTGAAGGCTCATTGGGTTTATTGGTTAACGACAAATCTTTGTATAACAACCTCAACAATACAGCTGCTGATTTGGACAAATTGTTAAAAGACTTAAATCAGTTTCCATCCAAGTATATTCCTGTTCCATTTACAAAAGGCCAAAGGAACAAAGCCATTAAAAAAAGCCAACAAGCGAATCCATAAGCTGGCTTAAATAAATTTTTTATTTCCCGATTTTATTGTATCATTGCAGTGTAGAAGAGGGCAATCGCCTGCTATTTTAGTTTCAAATCTTCTTCACCCCCACAAACTTTTGTCCCAATTTATTTATTAAAATTATCATTCCTGTATATCAATGGAAAATCAGAACTTATTAGAAAAGCCTCTTGAGGAATTGAGGGTTATTGGCAGTGCTATAGGCATTGAAGGCGCAATGAACCTAGAAAAAGAAGCTTTAATTGAAAAGATTACCGCTATCCAAAACGAAGACGACGCTAAGCCAGATGCAAAAGCAAAAAAGCCCAGAGCCCGCATCAACAAAGAGGTTAAAAAGAAACCTGAACCAGTAGCAAAGTCAAACAACAACCCTCCTGCTAACAATGACAATTCTATAAACGACGAAATTAGCCGTCTTGAAACCGAAGAAATTGTTATGGTTCAAGATCCTGAAGAACCAATTGCTGCACCTGAGGTAAAAGAACCCGAAACTGTTGTTATTGAGAACCAAAATACAGAAGAAGTTAACACCGTTCCTGTTCCACAAAAAGAAGTAGTTGAGCACAAACACAAGCACAACAACCAAAATAGACACGAACACAAGAACAACGAGAATAAAAACAACGAGAACAGAAACAACGAGAATAAAAACCAAGAGCATAAACCACACGATCACAAAAACCAAGAACACAAGCCTCAAGACGAACATCAAAAACAGCAACAAGAACAACAAAGACTTGAGCGTGAAAAAGCTGAACGTGAAAGACAAGAACGCGAAAATGCAAAACGCGACCGTGTTCAACAATTGCTTGAACTTGAAGGTGTGGTTACTACCCAAGGGGTATTAGAAGTCGTTCCTGATGGATTTGGTTTCTTGCGTTCTTCTGACTACAACTACATGGCTTCTCCCGACGATGTGTATTTAGCGCCTCATCAAGTGCGTTCACATGGTTTAAAAACTGGAGATACTGTTTTGTGTACCATTCGCCCACCAAAAGAAGGTGAGAAATATTTTGCCATGGTTAAAGTTGACCGCATCAATGGTAAAACCGTTGAGCAAATACGCGACCGTGTTAGCTTCGAGCATTTAACACCTCTATTCCCTGACGAGAAATTAAACCTTGTTGATAAAAACACCAACTATGGAAACCGCATCATTGACTTGGTTTCTCCAATTGGTAAAGGCCAAAGGGGACTTATTGTGGCTCAACCTAAAACAGGTAAAACCCAATTGTTAAAAAGCTTGGCCAACGCCATTGCTGCCAACCACCCTGAGGTGTATATGATTATCTTGCTGATTGACGAACGTCCAGAAGAGGTAACCGATATGGCCCGCAGTGTTAACGCAGAAGTTGTTGCATCTACCTTTGATGAACCAGCAGACAAACACGTTAAATTGGCAAACATCGTTTTAGAAAAAGCAAAACGCTTGACCGAAAGCGGACACGACGTGGTAATCTTATTAGACTCTATCACCCGTTTGGCCCGCGCATACAACACCGTACAACCAGCCTCTGGTAAAATCTTATCAGGTGGTGTGGATGCAAACGCGCTTCAAAAACCCAAACGTTTCTTTGGTGCTGCGCGTAACATTGAAAATGGTGGTTCATTAACCATTATTGCAACTGCTTTAACAGAAACTGGTTCTAAAATGGACGAGGTAATTTTCGAAGAATTTAAAGGTACTGGTAATATGGAATTGCAATTGGATAGAAAACTAAGCAACAAACGCATTTATCCAGCCATAGACATTGTTAGCTCTAGCACCCGTAGAGAAGACATGTTGTTGAGCAAAAGCACCCTTCAAAAACTTTGGGTATTGCGCAACCACTTAGCCGATATGAACAGCGAGGAAGCCATGAAAACCATGCTTAAATACATGGAAGGCACCAAGAACAACGATGAGTTCTTAGTGAGTATGAATGGGTAGTTAATTAGCTTTCCTATTGGAAAGCTAATTGCAAGAGCCCAGTGGTAGATCCCGCCCAAAGCAGCGGGAACACCACCGGGTCTAACAAAGGGCCCTGTTGCAGAGAATTCCGCTACGCTACATTCACGCAACGGGCTATAACAAGGTGCAAGTGGAAGGCGGTAGGAAATGCTTCATGATTTCGATAATTATCCAGTCACCGTTTGCTAATTCATAAAAATATTTAAAAAAAAAATCTTTCCTTTCGGAAAGCTTTTTAATATCATTTTTTTGTTAGCAGAACCTAATTTCCAATCAAAAACTCAGTATCGGTAAGCGTTTTCAAAAATGCGACGATGTCTTGCACCTCTGCATTGTTCAACCTTCCCTTCACGCTGTTTACAAGATTGGGATCTAAATTTTGCGTATAGTGGTAACCAACATTGTAATGCTGAACACACTCTTCTAAAGTTTTAAATCGGCCGTCGTGCATATACGGGCCTGTTACTTCAATATTTCTCAAACTCGGGGTTTTAAACTTGCCCCGGTCTAATGGCTTTAACGTAATTAACTCTCTACCCTTATCAACCGCTATGCTGTCCAAACCGGTGTTGCGGTAATCGAAGTCACTGAAAGTACCGCCCATTACGTGGCAATGCGTGCAGTCGCTCTTCTTAGGATTCATATACAAATTCATTCCTCTGGTTTCAGATGCACTTAAAGTTGTTTCGCCACGCTTGTATTGGTCGTAACGCGAATTGCCAGATATCAATGTTCTTTCATATTGGGCAATGGCGCGCATCAACATAGAGGTTCCAATTTGTGTACCCCCAAACACCTTTTTAAACAAAGCAGGGTAAGTTGGATGGGCATTCAATTCCACCAAAGCAGCGGCCAAATCTTGGTGCATTTCCAATGGATTTTGTATCGGACCAACAACCTGTGACTCTAAATTGGCGGCTCCTCCATCCCAGAAAAACTGAGTGGCCCAACCCAAATTAATCAGTGGCATAGCATTTCTCGGACCTTTCACTCCGTCTATACCGGTGCTAAACTGGTTGCTGCTGTCGCTAAAACCAAACTTGCGCAAGTGACAAGAGGCACACGACTGGGTATTGTTTCCACTCAAGATTGGGTCGTGAAACAAGAGTTTTCCCAAAGCAACGCCTTCAACCGTCATCGGATTGTCGGAAGGTATCATCATGGCCGGCAAGCCACTTGGTATAACTAAAGTATAGGGCGTTAAACCTTTCTCCTCTGCAGTGCTTGCAATTTCCTTTTTGCAGGCAACAAATACCAAAGGCAGCAAACAAGCAATTAGAAATTTTAAATAAACAAACCTCATGGTTTACAACACACGGATAAAGCTAAACGCATCCGATAAGTTCGACTTCATGTTAGAGATCCATGGCATATCAGCCGATGAAGACGATTGGTGGTTGTTGTCGTTGTTGAAGTCGATGTTTACAGGGCTTGTATGTGCGCTGTTTACATCAAATTTCAATTCCATAGTTTTGTTTCCGTTGATGGTGAGGTTGATTGGCAATTTTACCACACTGTACGCAGCATCTGTGCCTAGATGAAAAATCAATGGCTTTAATTGATTGGCACTGTTCTTATATTGACCTTCATGCTTGTAGAAGATGTAACCAGTGTTCCAAGTCCAATACATGCCCTTAGACACATCTAAATCGCCATCCTGAGCACCTGTGTGGTTGCGGCCTTGGTCTATACCCAAACCAAAACTAATGCTGTCGTATTCGTCAGCCTCAAAGTTGCCTAAACTAAACGAACAAGTACTTAAGTTAGATGCATCAATTAATTTATAGATAGATACATTTACATTGCCTCCTCTTTTCTTGTGTAAAACCACATTGCTCATGTAATATTTCAATAGGTTGATGCTGTATAAATTTCCAGCTGCGTTGGTGTAACGCAAGTCTGACATTACAAGGTCTTCAGCGCCCACCATATTTTTCATGGTGATGTTTAAATTGCCGCTGGTAGGATCAGGTGTTCCCTTTTCAATAATAATTTCTTTTTTGCAGGCTGTAAAACATAATGCAGCGGCTAAAATGGTATAAAATAATTTCATTTTTTTGATGTTTGATTTGAGATAAAAAAGAGTGCCTCAATGGCTTGAGGCACTCCAAATTTGATTTATTTATTCGCAGCAAGAACAACCGCAAACACAATCTTCACCTGAGCATTCAGTGCCACAAGTGCACTCTGTTCCACAGCTTTGTTCGGTGCAGCAATTTTCTTTAGATGCACAGCAAGACGCTTTTTTGTTGTTGTTAACTGCATATAATATTCCGCCAGTAGCGATGATGGCAAATGATGCCAATAAAATGATTTTTTTCATGATAAATGTATTTAAATTTTTTTGTTTGTGACTTACAGACTGAGGTGGTAAGTCAACACCCTATAACCCTGCTTTTCCATCTTAGGCGGGCATAAATCCTAAGCTCAGGCAGCACGCATGCTACCCTGTATTTCAAACGGCAAAAAGCACAGATTCAAAATACGTTTAATCTCAAATTTGCAAAACGCGTTTGCGCAGTAAAACAGGTATGGGGTAACAATGGTCAAACGATTCAAATGCTGACAAATGCGCAGTAGCAGGAATTGATTTAAATGAAATCAGTTCTGCTTTGTGGGCAAATTTTGCTTCGAAAGTTTTAAAGACATGAATTGCAGATTTTTGAAATCCAAGAACAGGATTAATCACCATTTGTATCACCTGCTCAGAGCAGCATGATTTTTTAGAAACGGGTTTAATTTTACTGCAGCAATCGTCTTGCTTAGAGTGGTCTTTAGATTTTAAAGAAAGACTAAC
>CANFXY010000064.1 GCA_947451105.1 Bacteroidota bacterium
CATAATTGGATTATGAATTCCATTTCGAATAAAATCGCAAAACTTGCTTTTGACTTAGTTAAAAAAGAACAACTATTTGACATGGATTTATACATTACCAACAAAAAAAGTTTTAAAAATAATTTGCAAATGTCATAGTAATCGGGACTGGGCTCGTGCCGCTAACTATTTTAAATATCCTTGTATTTATTCAATAGCTTTTCAGATATCTCAGGGTATTGTATTAAGTTTTGAATGTATTTCTTTGAGTGCATTGCTTTAATATGATTTTCTATTTTGTATGCTTGCCTGCTTGATTGGCAAATGATGTTAAATGATAGTTTCCATGGTATACCTCTACTCGTAAATGATTCAGTGTATTTTATATTGTTGTGTTCTTCAATCCTTCGCTCTATATCATCTGTCGTGCCAATATAATATTTATTCAGTTTTTCATAAAAAAGGATGTATACGCAGAGTAACATAGTGTAAGTTTTTGAAACACTAAAATAATAAAAATTTTGCGATAAAAAAACCATGAATAAGATTAGGCGTTTAATTTGCCTAGGACTTTGATTTTCGTTGTGCTCCCTTCCCGATAGCTATCGGGACTGGGCTCGAACCAATTAGATGACATAAAAAAATCCACTCGGACATGAGTGGATTTTCGTTGTGCTCCCTGACCTGGGCTCGAACCAGGGACCTAGTGATTAACAGTCACTCGCTCTAACCAGCTGAGCTATCAAGGAATATGTCCGATTTTCTTTTAGTTAAAGTCTGATGTTTCTCGCTCTAACCTCCCGATAGCTATCGGGAGAGCTATCAAGGAATATGTCCGATTTTCTTTTAGTTAAAGTCTGATGTTTCTCGCTCTAACCTCCCGATAGCTATCGGGAGAGCTATCAAGGAATATAACCGATTTACTTTAGTTAAAGTCTGATGTTTCTCGCTCTAACCTCCCGATAGCTATCGGGAGAGCTATCAAGGAATCTTCCTAAAAGGAGTGCAAATATAGAATTTTAAATTTTCTATGCAAAAAAAATGTTAGAAAATTTGAAATCTATTTTAAAACGCTGTTTCTTAGTTGTTTGTGTGGCCTTTGCTTTCCAAATATTTAAGAAAAGAACTTACGTGTCTGTCTTTTTTAGATTCGTAGATGTCTTTTATTGTAACCATAATACCGGTTTCTTCTACATCACCAAAATGGCTGTTGATGCAGGTAGGGAAGGTCTTCATGGTAGGCGAAGTGTTCATGTACGAATTAAAAAGTGGTGGTATATTCTCTCCAAGTTCACGCACGCGGGCATTCAATAAATGATGACCCTCTTTGTATTCTAATGCTTGAAGCGCGGTAAGAAACTCTGAAGTGTCGTGTGTTATAGTTACCGGATTTTCAACGCTGATCAACTTTTCTTTGTCTGGAAAGTAGTGGTGTAGGAAGGTTAGGATTAAATCTCTTGCTTCGCTGTTAAAATGCGTGTACATGGTAACTTTACCAAAGAAGTAATCTACTTCAGGGTAATTGATAATTAAAGCCCCTAAACCGTCCCAAAGGTTGTCTAAGCTGAACAATCCTTTTCTGTTTTCAGCGCTCGGTTGGTATTTAGGTTGCACGAATGAGCGTCCCAACTCTATTGTTTTTAAAAAATAGAAGTCCTTCATGCGCTCACTGAACTCATAGATCTCAGTGGTTGCAAGGTGGTATGAACCATCTGCTTGGCGGGCATCGTTGGTTAAGATAAATCTATACCCACCAATAATTTCTTTGTCCTCTGGTTGCCAAACAATCAATTGTTTGTAGGCTGTTGGTCCAAAGTCAAATTCATCTAAGTCACAATCCTTGCCAGTTCCGCCGCCAGCCAATCTAAAAGACAATTCTCTAAGACGACCGATTTCTTTTAATACATTGGGTGCATTGTGACAGTCTACAATATATAATTTATTGCCACTGTTATTGGTTGGCCTTACAAAGACATCTTCGTTTAACTCGGCTTCTAATAAGTGTCTGTCAATGGGTTCGATGATCTCCTGCATTTGTCGATTTTATTCGGTAAATAGTTTAAAAATTATTTTTGCTTGAATTTGTGGTAAAATTCTTCAAAGTCACCATCTGGATTGTCTTTTAGTGTATAGACAAAATGCTTCATTGCGTTCGCTATTTTATGGTGTTCGCCAATGTGCCTGATCAAATAAGCAGGAATTGGTTTACCAAAGTGAATGGTAATTGTTTTGCCCTTTTGTTTGAACATTTCAGACGGTAAAAGCAGCATTTCAATGTTGAGTTTAATGCCTAATCTTTTTCTCCATTGAGACACTCTGTAAAAGCGTTTGCTGTTTTCAGCTTCAACAAAAGTTGGAACAATATCCGTTCTGTATTTTACAGACTTGGTGATGTAACTTTTATGCCAAGTTAAATCCATTATCTGGCCATTGGCTTGTTTTCTTGAAACCATGCCGGCAGGGAAAATTAACGTTGCCCCATCGGATGCAAATTGGCGCTCAACAGCAAGTAAAGAAGGCTTAGCGTTGCTGCCATGTTTGTTTACACCTAAAAAGATACCTTGAAGCGGTTTCACGTTCATCAATATGTCGTTAACTAAAAAACGAACATCTGGTCTGATTTTGTGCGCTTCACTGATATAGCCCATGCCATCCAATCCACCCAAGGGATGGTTGGCTGCCAAAATTAATCGGCCTGTTGTAGGCACATTGTGGGTGTTTTTAGATGTGATGGTTACACCTATCTCATCAAAACAAGACCTAGCAAAATCGACACCTTGTTTTCCTTTTGCAGCTGTAAGCATGCGGTTTAAGTCATCTTGGTGTATGACTTTTTCAATAAATTTATATAGAAATCCTGGAATTAATTTGGCAAGTTTCGGGTTTTTATCTTGAAATACTTGCCTAACATTAATTAAAGGTACGTCCATGTTTTCCTCATTCATTCTGCGAATATGAGACTTTTATATCAACTTCATGTAATCAAAAACATCAAACGGGGATAAAAAATGAATTTCTTTGGAAAAGTTTTTAAGTTTTATGAAGTCATTTTTAAATTAAGTGTCTGAAATTGAAACTGCTTTTGCAATGACGAACATCATTGTATCATTTTTAGGCGCATTAAAATTTTTTTTCCTACTTTTGAAACATGCCAAATATTAACACTCTTTTTAATTTTAATCAGTGGATAGAAGAAAACCGTCATTTGTTAAAGCCACCAGTTGGCAATAAGAACCTTACAGTTGGTGCTGGTGATTTTATTGTGATGGTTGTTGCCGGTCCTAATGCAAGGAAAGATTACCATTACAACGAAACCGAAGAGTTTTTTTATCAATTAGAGGGTGAAATCAATGTTAGAATTCAGGTAGATGGCAAGCCTGTAGATGTGCCTATGAAGGCTGGTGATATGTTTATGCTGCCAGGGAAAATCCCGCATTCACCTGCAAGGGCAGAAGGTTCATTGGGCTTAGTTGTTGAGCGTGTTCGCGCGGGCAAAGGTTTTACAGATGGATTGTTGTGGTTTTGTGAAAAATGCAACAACCCATTGCATTCAACTTACTTTGAATTGAAAGACATTGAAAATGATTTTCTTCCTAGATTCAGAGAGTATTATGGCAATGAAGACTTGCGTACATGCAAATCTTGTGGCCATGTAATGGAAACAGATCCTAAATTTGTTTAATTAAATTAAGTTTTTCCAAGTACCCTTTACCAAGTTGTACTTCAAGGTTGAGGGCAGCGCTGAAAGCCAATATTTGCTTAATTCAGTTGCAAATGAAGTTTGCATATAGCAATTAATTGCACAGCCTTCGCAGGCATCGTGTTTACCTTCTAGTTTTATTGATTCTTGAACGGTTTTGCTGTTCCATACGGTATACAATTGGTCGTTGATTGGGATATTTTCTAATCCTAGGTGGTAGCATGGCAACACCAATTCATTTTCTGGGGATATGACGATGCTGCTGCTGCCAGCCTTGCATACGGGTTTGTCAATGTGGTTGCCCCCATCTTTCCTCAATTCTACAAAGCCTTGGTTGAGGTACACCAATTTCTTTTTCCCCCATTTTTCTAATGTCACTAATTCTTCATTGCTTAACTTAGAACCTAAATCGTTGTATTCAAATACAGGGTTCAAAATGAGCATGAAATTATTGGGCAGGCAAAAGGTTTGATAAACCTCCTCAATTTGATGGATGTTGTGGCTAAAAACGGTAAACAAAATGTCAGGTCTTTCTCCTAGTTTTTTAGCAATTTCAATCGATTCAACAAATTGATTAAACAAAGCAACACCTCTGCTCTCATTGTGCTCTGATTCAACGGGAGAATCGAGAGAGAAATGCAGCATATCAATTTTGCCTTTTAGTTTTTCAGCCATCTTGGGATATAAAAGGGCATTGGTAGTTACCGTGGTTATAAATCCTAACTCTTTAGCATAGTCTAAAAACAGGGGCAATTCTCTGTGCAACAATGGTTCACCCCCAGTGAAATCAATTACTTGAACACCGAGTCTTTTTAAGTCCTTGAGATTTTCTTTAACATTCTTAAGATTGACATAGGGTGAAGGCCTTTCCCAAATGTCACAAAAACTGCATTTGGCATTGCAGCGGTATGTAACATAGTAATTACAAAGTACGGGGCTGTTTTTAAGTGTTATTCTCATCAATTGGCACCTTCGTACTTTCTAATAAACCACTCTGAAGAAATGAGGAAAAGCAATAAAAAGAAAATCCATTTAATATTGATCAATTCATCTGGGCGTTTTTCATTGTATGAAACGGAAGTGATGTTGGCATTTTTCTTTAGGTCTTCGATACAAGATTCCAACTTTTCTGCTGCGAAAAATTTGCCTGAATTGTTAGCGGCTAAGCTCCTCAAAAGTCCGAAGTCGGCCTTGGTATTTACCATTTCAATTTGCAAAGGTTTGACCACCAATTTGCCATTAACGGCTTCATTAGTTCCAATTGCTTTTGCTTTAAATGAATAGATGCCAGGGTTTAAAAAACCTAAGTCCAATTGGTAACTTGATCCTGTCGGACTGAAGTTGTAGTTGAATAATTTTTTGTTTGCATCTGTAAGGCTTAATTGAACATTGGCCGTGTTAATTGGCTCATAGCTGGCATTGTACAATTCGGCAATAAACTTAACGTTTTCATCTTCTTCGACTACATTTTTTAGCGGGTATACTCTGAATTTTCGCTTATCTTCTTTAACAGTTAAATATTGAATGGTTTTACTGATTAATTCGTTGCTTGCAGCATGCGATTCGTTTTTTACAAAGTCGAATAGTTTCCAACGCCAAAATCCTTCGCCAAATAAGTATGCCGTTTTCTCGCCATTCTGGTTGCTAAACGTCCAGAGAGGGGTTTGGGTGTTAACCTGACCAATCTTTTGAAACAACAGCGACTCTGTACCGACACTTGCATTGTAAAAGCCATATGGTGTGCTTAAAGGCGGAAAATCAGATAGGCTAGAAATGGTGTTGGGATCTAAAGTAAATGCAGTAAAATCTGAATTGAAAAATCCTTGTACTTCATTCATTCTGCCTTGGTTTTTATCAATTTTTGCAACATTGTTAACTAGGCTTAATTGTTCAATGGCTGTTTGGTTTCCGACGATACACCAAATAGGAATTTGGAGTTTTTTAATGGCATTAATCAAGTCTTTAGAATTGCTGTTTTTCCCGGGCAATTGGTATAAGATGGCAGCGCTGTATAGATTTAAATCAGACAATTTAATTTCTTGTAAGGAAAGCACATTGACTTCGTAATTCTGATTGCTCAATATGGATTCCTTAATTGCTCCTATGTCTGGGTGGGTGGTTTGATAAGCCAAAAGTATTTTTTCTCGGCCATCTATGACATCAATAAAAATATCTTTACGGTTGTTGGCACTTGAAAATTCACCACTTACAGGATTTAAATTCGCAACGATGTGCATGGTGCCTGGTTTTTCAGCCAAAAGATCAATGTTTATTGTTTTAAAAAAATCTTTTTGATTGATGTTGATGTTGGCGTTGTAAAGTGTTTTCCCTTCACAAGTTAGACTTAAGTTGGATGAGCTGTTGATGCAGTCGTTTGCAGCTATCGATAGTTCAATAGGAAATTGATTGTTGAGGTAAGCAATCGCGTTGTGGTTGGCTTCTTTAATTAATAAATCTTTTTTCAAAACACTATCCCCCATACCAATGGTGTAAAGAACCGTATTCTTGTTTAAAGACTTATAGTTTGGATTGTTTCCACGGTTATAAATTCCATCTGAGGCCAATACCACTGCACCGATGTTTTCTCTTGCATAGGTGTTGTTGACATAATCGAACAATTGGCTAATATTGGTTTTCTTTTGATTAAAATTTATAGAATCTGAAAGCTTGATGCTGCTGCCTAAATTTAAATATTCAACTTCATAATCATCGCCCAACTTCTCTTTGGCTTTTCTCCATTGATTTAAAAAATCACCTTTGTAGAATTCGGCATATTTATTCGCTAATATGGATTCTGATTGGTCAAGCACCATGAGTATTTTCGGCTTTTGTACTTCATTTAAGATTTGAATTAAAACGGGTCCCAAAAGAAAAAAACACAAGAAACTAATGCTAATAAACCTCAATATTGCCATAATTTTATAGGGCAATTGATTGAATTGAGGTTTGTAAAGTAGATAGGCATATCCAAACCCTGCCAAAAGGCAAATGGGAATAAACCACCACGGGCTGGATAAGAGTAACTGCATGTTTTGCAAATGTAATTTATAAAGTTTAAACGAAGAAACTATAGAAGCTCATTTTTAACTCCATAATTTCTTTTTCTAAATTCGTGCATAGACTAAAACAAATAAGTGTTTTATTTGCTTAAGAATTATGCGCACTTGTATTGTTGTTGGGTCGGGAATAGCAGGAATTGCTAGCTCCATAAGGTTGAGTAAAAAGGGTTATAAAGTAACTGTTTACGAAGCGAATGCCTATGCAGGGGGTAAGTTGAGCGAATTCCAACAAGGGTCTTACCGTTTTGATGCCGGTCCATCTTTGTTTACCATGCCGATGTTTGTAGATGAGTTGTTTGAGTTGTGTGGTGAAAATCCCCGCGATCATTTTAACTATATCAAACTAAATGAGGGCTGTCGTTATTTTTATGAAGATGGCACCCGTTTTAACTGTCCTACCAATCCCAATCAATTTGCAGATTTGATGCACGAGCAATTAGGAGAAGACAAACAAGCGGTATTAAAATTTTTAAATAAAAGTGCTAAGATGTATGAGATTACCAAGCCTGTTTTTTTGGAAAATTCTTTGCATAAACTGAGCACGTATTTGAACAGAAAAGGACTCAGGGGGATACTGAATTTATGGCGTTTGAATATGTTTAGCACCATGTTTCAAGCAAACTCTAAAACATTTAAGAATCAGAAAACCATTCAGTTTTTCAACCGCTTCGCAACCTATAACGGCAGCAATCCGTATAAAGCCCCGGCAACTTTAAATATTATTCCCCATTTGGAATTTGGATATGGCACCTATTTCCCTGAGAAAGGAATGGTTGACATTACCAATAGTTTGGTGTCTTTGGCAGAACGTCAGGGGGTGAAATTTGAATACAAGAAAAAAGTTGAAGAGATATTGATCAATGACAATAAGGCTTGCGGTGTTCGGGTGGATGGTGTCGAAAAACACTCTGATTTGGTCGTTAGCAATATGGACATAAGTCCAACCTACAAATATCTTTTGCCAAATGTAGAAACGCCAAAAAGGGTTGAGCAGGTTGAATCAAGCAGCAGCGCGTTGATCTTTTATTGGGGTATATCTAGAGCGTTTCCAGAACTTGATCTTCACAATATTTTTTTTAGCGCTGATTATGAACAAGAGTTTTCAAAAATATTTAATGAGAAAAGCGTAGGCACTGATCCAACTATATATGTCAATATAAGTTCTAAGTATAAGAAAGACGATGCGCCTGAGGCATGTGAGAATTGGTTTGTAATGGTAAATGTACCAGCAAATGAAGGCCAAGATTGGGACACCATTATTGAAGAAACCCGAAAAAATACCATAGCAAAATTATCGCGTTTGTTGGGTTTAGACTTTAAATCATGCATAGCCAATGAATCCATTTTAGACCCACGAAGCATTGAAAGCAAAACATCTTCATTCAGAGGCGCATTATACGGTAGCAGCAGCAACCATATGATGTCAGCGTTTTTCAGGCATGCCAATTTTAGTGGGTCAATAGAGGGCTTGTACTTTTGTGGTGGCAGTGTTCATCCAGGTGGCGGAATACCTCTGTGTTTGTTAAGTGCAAAGATTGTTTCAGGACTTGTTAAGGCTTAGTAATAATTGATCGTTCTATACTAATTGATAATTTATGAATGGTTTTTTATCGTTTCACACCGAATTTTATCGAAGTATTGCCGGTCTTAAGGCTTATTGGTCTAAATTTGAGCCTTATTCCTGAACAGTTATGATCCGTAAATTTATATTACCTAGCTTTTTGTTTGTTTGTTCATTCATTTATGGACAAGTCAATACATTTAGTTTAAAGCAATGCATAGAGTATGCATGGATGAATAATTTGGATGTTCGACAATTTATTTTAAACAGTGAATCATCAAATATTGACTTGAAACAAAGCAAGGCAAATATTTTACCAAGCTTATCGGCCAATGCGGGTCAAAACTATCAGTTCGGTAGAAGCATCGATAGGTTTACCAATCAATTCAGCAACCAGACCATACGTTCGAACAACTTCAGTTTGAATGCTAATCTTTTGTTATTTGGTGGTTTTCAAACCCAGAATAACATCAAACGCGCCAATGTAACACAGAAGGCTGCCCAAGAAAATGTTCAAAATATAAAGAATCAAATTGCATTGAGTGTTGCGAATGCATTTTTGCAAGCGGTTCAGTCTGAGGAGAACATTAAAAATCTAAATTTCCAAGTGGAGACCACGCAGCAGCGCATCATAAAAGCGCAAAAAATGGTTGATGCCGGAACAGCTGACTTAAGTAACCTGTTAACTTTAAAGGCTCAGTTGGCAAATGAACAGTACAATGTCATCACGGCCGTAAATGGAAAGAATTCATCGATGTTGAATTTGAAAACTTTGTTGCAAATGGGCAATGATCAAGACTTAAATTTAGTTATGCCCGTGGTTTCTTTGGATATTATTTCAAATTCATTTTCTGTAAATGAAATTTATCAAATCGCTTTAGAAAACATGCCTCAAATTAAATCTGCAATACTTCAAAATGAGGCAGCCAAATATCAAACACGCGCCGCACAAGGCAGCATGTTTCCAACTATTTCTTTGTTTGGATCATTGAGTACAGTGTATTCTCAAAGTGCTCAAATATACAGCAACCCGAAATTAACAGGAGCTCAGGTTATAGGTTATACCCAAACGAACAATGAGTTGGTGGTGCAACCAACGTATTCTTATCAAACAAGTACGAAAGCATTTAGCAAACAAATTAGCGACAACTTAGGACAAAGTGCGGGGCTTAGTTTAAGCTGGAATATCTTCAATGCTTTTCAAGTTCAAAATCAAATCCAAAAGTCAAAAATTAACGAGGCACTAAGCGATTTGAATTTGTTGAAAGTTAAGAATACTTTACTCAATGATATTAACGCCGCCATGAACAGTTACAATGCCGCTAAGGCAAAGCATGATGCGGCGATGAATAGTGTAGAAGCACAAAAAATGAGTTTTGATTACATCCAAAAGCGATTTGATGCTGGGGTAACGAATTCATACGACTTTATCCAATCGAAAAACAACTTGCTACAATCACAGTCAAACGAAATACAAGCCAGATATGAGTTGGTGTTTCGTGGACTTATATTAGAATATTACAAAGGCAATCAAATCAATTTATAAGCGCTTACATGTCAACAAAAAAAATCATCATTATCTTGTCTTCTGTAGCAGTATTGTTAATACTTGTCGCAGTATTTACAAAAAAAGACAATAAGGGAATCAAAGTCGCCACAGAGAAAGCCGAATTAAGAAGCATTACTGAAGAGGTAACTGCAAGTGGAACTATATATCCAGAAAGTGAAGTGAAAATTAGTCCAGATGTATCTGGTGAAATCATCGATTTGTATGTGAGAGAAGGTGATACGGTGAAACGTGGACAATTGCTTGTGCGTATCAATCCGGATATTTATCAAACACAATTGGAGCAGGCCAAAGCAGGTTTGAACAATGCTAAAGCTTCATCGGCTAATATTCAGGCGCAATTGACTAGGACTAGAGCAAATGTTGAGTTGCAAAGAAAGAACTATGAAATGCAAAAGAAGTTGTTCAATGAAAAAGTAATTAGCCAACAAGAATACAATACGGCTGAAGCGCAATATGAAATGTCAAGGGCTGAACTTCAAGCAGCAGAGAAACAAACCTTAGCTTCACAATACAATACAGAATCGGTAGAAGCGAGTGTGCAACAGGCCGGAAAGACCTACAACAGAACGAGTGTGGTAGCGCCAACGGATGGTGTTATTACGGGCTTGGTTTCTAAAAAAGGCGAGCGTGTGGTAGGAACCGCGCAAATGGCAGGAACAGAGATGATGCGTATTTCTGATTTAAGCCGCATGGAAGTGCGGGTTGATGTCAACGAAAATGATATTGTGCGTATAGATGTTGGTGATTCAGCAGGTATAGAAGTTGATGCCTATTTGGGTAAAACATTCAGAGGAATAGTAACACAAGTAGCGAACAGTGCAAAAAGTTCAACCGCTATGAGCACCGACCAAGTAACCAAATACGAAGTTAAGATATTAATTCTGCGTTCTTCATATGAGGCCATGATGTTGGAGAACGGTGGTAAAATGCCTTTCAGACCAGGCATGAGCTCAACTGTGCATGTATACACCAAGCAAGAGTTAAACGTTTTAGCTGTTCCTGTTTCTTCTATTACCATGAAAGAAAAGAAAGACAAGCCTGAAGAAAAAGAAGAAGTGGTCTTTATCGTAGAAAATGGAAAAGCAGTTCAAAAGGCGATTAAAACAGGTATTCAAGATACCAAGTACATCAAAATAACAGAAGGTATCAAGCCTGGTGTAATCGTTATAACAGCGCCATACGAGGCGATTAATTTAAAAATTAAAGATGGGATAGCGGTCAAGGTAGTTGATAAAGAACTGCTTTACGAAGAGAAAAAATAAGTGCTTTAGGGTCTAATTTATTATTCTATATACTAGCGTTAATTTAATTGCGTTATTTTGTAGTAGCCTATGAAAAATATACTATTACTAAGTTTTCTAATTTCTTTATTTTCCGCAAACGCCCAAGTATCCAATCGTTTGGATGCTAATGACGACATCAATTGCGAAAATAAAATTTACAACACCAGAGAATTGCAGCAGTTTGCTTACAATTCTCATTGCAAAGCAGAGGCCTATCCATTTTTAAGTGATGATGGGAGAGACTTGTATTTTACTGCGGACCATTCTTACCATTGGTTGTTTTACACCCAGAAAGACAGTGTTACCCAAGTTTGGTCGGTACCAATGCCAATTCAAATTGCAAATTATTCAGGTCCTATTTTGTCCTCATACTTTAGTCGGGATTTAATGGATTTGTATTTCACGAACAACAGTTCCGAACTGTTTCATTGTAAAAGTATTGAAGGCTCAAGAACCCAATTTTCACAGCCTATTCAAATTAATTTTACCAACCCTAAAGACCCAAATAATGAAGGAAATGCATATAGTCCTTTTTCATCTATAAGTTTTTTAGATGGTGATAATAAACTTTATGCCGTAAGTTCCAATAACATAAGTGGGCAATCCAAATATGTATATTACTTGAAGACAGCTGAAAATACCTATACCCATCAAAATAATCTTTCAAGTTTTAGCGAAGAATTAGGCTTTATGTCTTCGGATGGGTTGAGGTATTATTTTACATGCGATGATGCTCCAAATGTTTTGTTTTGCAGAGTGCGCTCAAACATTTCAGAAGATTTTGGAGAGGTCGTATACAGTGCGAAGAAATTTGAAGCCCATTTAAAAATTACCCAGTGCAGAATGGCTGAGAAAGCCAATCAATTGGTTATGGTATTGAGCGATGAGCAATGGGATAAAAATGATATTTATTTCTACAATATCAGTAAGGAAGATACCCTTAAGAAATTTGACCTTAATTATTTAGTGATCAAAGATAATGATGCTCAAAAAGCAAATGCAACGCCCTTGTTTATTTCAATGCCTAAGCCTGACAAAAAGAGTTTGAAAACGGTTGAATTGCTTAACCAAGCAGGCGCGGATATGTGTAAAATTGACATCGGTGTTCCATTTCCCAATCCAGCTAAAAATCAATTTACATTATACTACAATGTGAGCGGTGACAATTTGAATTTGCCTATGCCTATTTTGCACATCACCGATATGACAGGAAAGATATTGTACAGCGCGAAATTAGAATATACCAGTGGACAAGTCTTGGTGGCTCCCGAACATTTAAATCCTGGTTCTTATTATGTAAAAATTGAATACCATGGTGTATTTTCCAATAGCATCAAGATAACATTAAGTTTTAGCTAAACTAGTTTTTCAGCAACAGATTAAATAAGTTGATGTTGCTTAAATTAGGACTCACCTTTTTAAGTTTGATGTAAATAAGTGAGTTGTTGCTCAAGTTAGAGGCTGAAATATCGCTTCTGTTGGCGTAATAAAGATTTCCTGAGTAATCGGTAGCCACAATACAAGAAACGCTACTAGGGTCGAAAGAAATGTTGCCAACTTGCATCTTGAAAACAGAGTTGTAACGGCTATCAATTAAAAAAAGATTTTTAACATCAATAGGCAAACCAGTTTCATCGGTGTACTGGGCAATGATGTTGGTGGAGAAAACAGGAGATTTATCGACTAAGTAGCCAAAGGTGCCAAGTTGGTGGATTTTGATTTCAGAAATTTTATTGTCTTTTTGAAGACCTTTAATTCGGTCGTTGCTGTAGGCTTTAAATTCTGCGAATCGCACTTTGTTTAAAGCATTAAATTCCATTTCTCTTTTAGCGCGTATGTGCAGATAATTTTTATACGCTTTTGCAAATCTGCTGATTTGTTTCTTGATTAATTTTTTATCCTCTGTATCGGTAATAAAGGCTTGCAAGCGTTTGAAGCCATCGTTTGTTTTAATGTTTATTTCACAGAATTCTTTTCCTTTGGTGTAATGGATTTGAACATCAAAATACTTGGTGTTTTTAATATACGTTTCATTAAATTCCTTCTTGTTTTCAGGGTTAATAACGGTGTTGAAATTAATGGCTTTAAATGCTTTTAACTCTGCAAAAATCTCTTGTTCGGTTTTGTCTAATACTTTAAAATATTGACGCTCTTTGTTTCGAACTTTTGGGATTACTTTTTGAATTTTAATATAAGATTTTCCTCGTTTTATTTTGAGGCCCTTAAGCTTACCATTGCTGTTAAAGTCTTTGTTCCAAGTTCTATCCAAATCGGTGTAGAATGATTGGCTTTTAAACACCAATTGGCTGTTGTTTTCTTTGTCGCTTAATACAATATTGTGCTTACCGAAAAAGCGTTGTTTAAATGAACTCGTGTCAAATTGGTAATATGCATTGTATTGGTTGCTATTTTCTATTTTATAAAAGTCAATAGGCGTGAAGTTTGCTGCAAAAATTTGATTGTAAAAATTTAGATCTTGCCAGGTATTTGATTCGTAGTCGAAAAAGTAAGTGAGCGCGCTGTCGCTGTTAACGGGAAGATTCGCTTTAATTTGATAACCATCTTTTAATTTGGCTGAACTTTTTTCGCAAGTTGCTTGAATGTTGAATAAGAATTGGTTGCAGAATTGGCGGTCTCCATTTTTGAAATTTAAGCCTGCAAATAGGATATCACTCGGGCTGTTAATCTGAATTAATTTTAGATAGATTGGTACAGCAATATCTTCACCATTTTCATTTACAAAGCTATTCGCAGCAATACTCAATTTAAGTCCAGAATTGGAATAAATTATGCTGTTAGAGCCAGGGTTTATGGTAAAGTATTCCGTGTTTGGAGAAATC
Source organism: Bacteroidota bacterium (assembly GCA_947451105.1). Taxonomy (GTDB): domain Bacteria; phylum Bacteroidota; class Bacteroidia; order NS11-12g; family UBA955; genus JABMMZ01. Next base: position 13,993 of record CANFXY010000064.1, read on the forward strand.
TTAGGGTAGGGCTTGTTGAATTCGGGCGTTGTCCCAAAATCGGGAACAAATTCTTTTGTGAACGGGATGTTGCCAGTTTCCTGTTTATCATTTTCATTTTCTCCAAATTGCTGAGGTACTATTTCGCCTTTGTACAGGTTTTGGAGGTATTCAATTTCGAAATCAATTAGCTTTCCGTTGTTAGAGAAATAAGAGATGGAAATTGCATTGATGTTGTCGGAATTGATGTTAAACAGAATACTTAGTTTTTCTTCAGATAAATCCTCTATGCCTTTGTTTGTAAATACAGAAAGGTTGTCGTATAAATTGAGGCGGCTAAGGGTTTTAAACCGTATGATGTTTGCCGGTAAATCTGTGATTCTGTCAATACTCAAACCGAGTGTTTGCATAAAGGTTTGGTTTTGAATATAGCCGGGTATTTTAGCCAAATCTTTGGGCAGAAAATCGCCGATTATATGCAGTTCTTTTAATATAGGAAGATTGGCTAGAGCGCTTAAATTTTCTGGCTTTCCAAGAATGTAAATGTATAATGTTTCAAGATGCTTAATCTTGCTTATGTGTTTTAGAGCATCTAGCTTTTCTTCATTGATGCTGATGTGCAAGATTTCAATACCCGAGCATGAGTCAAAGGTATTGGCATCAAAGTCTCCATGGTAATCAATTAAATTAAGTTCCTTAATGATTTCGCCTACGGCGGTTTTATTCATGATCTCATTCAAACGGTCAGTTTGGTTGATCTTTAATGCATCAATGAAATTGTAGTCGTTAGG
>CANFXY010000065.1 GCA_947451105.1 Bacteroidota bacterium
AAAGAACTGGGATGGCTTGTTGTTGGATGGGAGTGGGGCTGACGTAGCCTAGATCACTGATCGCATCAAACACAGGTTTACTTAAACCCATGTCTTGAAATGTTTCTGTCATAAAGAAGCTGCAAAGGTACAACAAATTATCAACATATCAGTATTTTTAATTATTAAAGCTTGTAAAGTCTAATAAATATAAGCCTTTAACTCAACTTTAATTATTTTAAAATGTGGAGAAAAAACCGCTTCAAAACAAAGCAATCTGAAAACAAAGTTTTATCTGCGAAACAAATTGTTTTGTGTATAATTGTTGCTGAATTTATGAGTAGTCCTAGATCTAATTCTGATGCGGTGAAACGTCTGTCGAAGCAATTCGGTTTTATTGATTGTGGAATATCAAAAGCAGACTTTCTTGAAGAAGAGGCCTCAAGATTGGAATTGTGGTTGCAAAATAAATTTCATGGTGAAATGCACTATCTCGAGAATTATTTTGACAAGCGGCTCGACCCTCGACTATTAGTTCCCGGAGCAAAGACAGTTGTCAGTTTGTTGTTCAACTATTACCCAGAAAGTAAGCAAAATTCTGATACGTATAAAATTGCAAAGTATGCCTATGGAGAGGATTACCATACCGTATTAAAAGACAAATGCAATGAACTGTTGGATCAACTTCGATCATTGGTTGGTCATGTCGAAGGCAGAGTTTTTGTAGATTCTGCACCAATATTAGAAAGGGCTTGGGCAGAGCGCTCTGGTATAGGCTGGATTGGAAAGCATGGTTTATTGATTAACAAGAAACAAGGATCTTACTTTTTTTTGGCGGAATTGGTCATTGATTTAGAATGCGAGCCAGATGGGAAAATTAAGGACTTTTGTGGCACATGCACAAAGTGTGTTGATTCTTGTCCTACTGAGGCCATACTACCAAATAAAACCCTAAATGCTTCCAAATGCATTTCGTATTTAACCATAGAGCTTAAAAATGAAATGCCAATTGCGTTTAAAGACAAAATGAATGATTGGATGTTTGGCTGTGACATCTGTCAAGATGTCTGTCCTTGGAATAAGTTTTCAAGTCCACATACTGAGCCAAGGTTTATGGCTAATGGTGATTTATTGAGTTTTAACAAAGCAGATTGGGAGGAATTAAGCGAATCTAGTTTTCAAAAAGTATTCTCAAAAAGTGCGGTTAAAAGAACCAAGTTCAAAGGGTTGATGAGGAATATTAAATTTCTTGATAAACCCTAACTTAATATACATTTTTATTCGCCGTTTTTTTGCTTTTATTTTTCCTTTTTAAGCGATAATTTCGTTTAAAACTATGAATGAATTTGTTTCAATAAAACATTGGGAAGAGGATGAAAGGCCAAGGGAAAAGCTAATTAAAAAGGGACGCTCATCTCTTAGCAATGCAGAATTGTTGGCTATTTTAATCTCCACAGGAACCAGCAAAAAAACCGCACTGGATATTGCAAGAGAGGTATTGCTAAAGGCAGGTCAAAATATTCAAGAGCTGTCAAAATGGACGGTGCATGATTTTTGCAAAGTTGATGGCATTGGCCCTGCTAAAGCTGTTACATTGATTACAGCCCTGGAACTTTCCGTGCGCAGGCAGCAAGCGGAGAATAAAGAAAAGTCGGTGGTGCATTCCAGTAAAGATGCATATACAATGATGCGGCACTTTATGGAAGATTTGAACCATGAAGAGTTTTGGGTCTTAACTTTAAACCGTAAAAACGGTGTAATTTCTGAACATTGTATTAGTGTGGGTGGAATAACTGCGACCATTGTTGACCAGCGAAAAATCTTCAAGTTGGCTTTGGATGATAAGAGTACAGGGATTATTTTGTTTCACAACCATCCGAGTGGTAATTTGTTTCCAAGTGAATCTGATAACCAATTGACTAAGAAGTTAAAAGATTCTGGCAAGTTATTGGATATTAATGTATTAGATCATTTGATAATAACGCAAAATGGTTATTACAGCTATGCTGATGAAGGGACTCTGTAACTAATTTTGACTTTGTCCGTTATTTGTATTACTTTTGCGGATTCCATCAACTGTGAACAAACTCTTCATCTATAGCTTATTAATTGTACTGGTTTCCTCGTGTTCCGAGTATAGTACCATTGTGAAGAAAGGCACAAACGACCAGAAGTATGATATGGCTAAAAAGCTATATCTGAAGAAAGATTATGTAAGGGCATTGCCTTTGTTCGAGGATTTATTGGCCGTGTACAGAGGAAAGGAAAAAAGCGAAGAAATTTATTTCTACTACTGTTATTCGTATTATGGATTAGGTCAGTATGAACTTGCAGCCTTCCATTTTAAAAATTTCACTGAAAATTATTACAACAGCAAGCACATTGAGGAATGTTCCTTCAGATATACAAATTGCCTTTACAAAGACGCACTTGAATATTTTTTGGATCAAACTTCAACCGTTAAGGCGATTGCTGAGACTCAATTATACCTCAACCAATATCCAAATTCAAAATCGATTTATGAAGTATTGGATAAAGAAAAAGTTGTAAGTGGGCAAACCATATTGATAAAGGATACCATTACATATAAAGACAAGTGCAATGAGCAGATTGAGGAGCTAAGGGGAAAATTAAAAACCAAAGCTTTTGAAAACGCATTGCTTTTTTACAAAATCGAAGATTATTTAGCCGCTATCGTTTCGTTTAAAAATGCCATTAAGGATTTTCCAGATATGGACAATAAAGATGAGATAGAATTTTTAATCGTTAAATGCTCGTATCTTTACGCCAAGAACAGCATAGATGAGAAGAAAGAAGAACGATTGAAAACAGTATTCAGCGAGTATGCTGAATATATAAAAAACAATAAGTCTTCCAACAAATGGTACGACGAAGCCACCAAGTACAACAAAAAGGCTCAAGAAGAATTAAGCAAACATCAAAAAATCCATAAAATTCAATAATATGAAAGAACAAAAATTGTCTCCAAGTGCTGAAGCGCGTAATTTGAAAGACATTGAAAGTGTATCTGGAAACTTATACCTTTCAACTGTAATTATTGCTAAAAGAGCCAATCAGATTTCACAACAAATGAAAGATGAGTTAAGCAATAAGCTTTCTGAATTTGCTTCAGACCACGACAACTTGGAAGAAGTTCACGAAAATAGAGAGCAAATTGAAATTAGTGCTTTGTATGAAAAAATGCCTAAAGCAACACTTGTTTCTACTCAAGAATTTTTAAACGGTAAAGTATATTATCGTCTACCAGATAATGAGTCTCAAGGGTAAGCATATCTTACTTGGAGTTTCTGGCAGTATAGCTGCGTACAAAGCAGCATTTTTAACCCGACTTTTCGTAAAAGAACACGCAGAGGTTAAGATTCTTATGACTGAATCTGCGAAAGCTTTTATTCCACCTGTAACCTTATCTACCTTAAGTAAAAACCCTGTATTAAGTGATTTCTATATCTCTAATTCGGGTGAGTGGAACAACCACGTTGAATTGGGTTTATGGGCAGATGCCATGATAATTGCGCCCGCTAGCGCAAATACGATCGCTAAAATGGCAAATGGTATTTGTGACAATTTACTATTAGCAACGTATTTATCAGCTCGATCAAAAGTGTTTTTTGCACCTGCCATGGATTTAGATATGTATCTGCATCCGGCGGTTCAAAATAACATAACAAAACTGCAGTCATACGGCAATATTCTTATAGATGCAGAAGAAGGCGAATTGGCCAGTGGATTGGATGGTAAAGGTAGAATGGCTGAACCTGAAAACATTTTAAAATTATTATCTGAGCATTTTGCTTCTTGATTTTTATTCTGGTAAAAAGATTGTCATAACTGCGGGACCTACATACGAAAAGATAGATCCTGTGCGTTTCATTGGCAATTATTCGACAGGAAAAATGGGTTATGCAATTGCTGAAGAATTGGCAAATATTGGCGCTGAAGTTCACTTAGTGTCTGGGCCGGTTCATATTAAAACTCACAACCCTAAAATTACACTTTACAAAGTTGAATCAGCTTTAGAAATGTTAGAGGTTTGTACCAGTTTGTTTACCGACTGTGATATAGCCATAATGGCGGCCGCGGTAGCAGATTACAGACCTGAAACCTATGAAGGTTCTAAAATTAAAAAGACCTCTGATGATTTGGTTCTGAGGTTGGTAAAGAATCCTGATATTTTGGCTACATTAGGTAGCAAGAAAAAGCAAGGGCAACTTTTGATTGGATTTGCTCTAGAAACAAATAATGAACTCGCAAATGCCAAAGAGAAGTTAGTTCGAAAGAATGCAGATGCTATTGTGTTAAATTCATTGAATGATAGTGGGGCGGGATTTAGCCACCAAACCAATAAAATTACAATAATTCTTCAAAAAGATATTATTTTTGAATACCCTTTAAAAGATAAACAGCTTGTTGCTAAAGATATAATCACATGTATTTCAGAAAATTTAAAAAATTAAGTTGCGTTTTATTCTGTATTTTCTCTCTAGCAAATAACAGTTTGTTTGGTCAAGATGTCGAAGCTAAAATATCAATTATACACCCTAAGGTTCAAATTTCAAATACACAGATTTTTAAATCCTTAGAATCTTCTATTTCGCAATTTATTAACCAAAGACTTTGGTGTGCAGATAAATTAACATCGGTTGAGCACATTAAAATGACCTTCTTGATTGACATCACTGGTTACGAACTTAATTCAAATGACTTTACAGGAACCATTCAAATTCAGGCAACAAGGCCAGTATATGGAAGCACCTACAGCACTGTGATTTTCAATCAGCTTGATTTGGACTTTAACTTTCAGTACCAAGAATTTCAAGCCATGGAATTTCAACAAAATGCGAATGTTTACAATTTGACAGGCATCTTGGCGTTTTATGTTAACGTTGTCTTGGGCTTAAATTACGATACCTATTCTCTTGAGGCCGGTACACCTTATTATCAAAAGGCGAGGGAAATTTTAAACGCGAGTCAAAGCATTTCAGGTTGGAGATCAAACGATGGCCAAAGCTTGAAGAATAGATATTATTTAATTGATAATCTAAGCAACGACCGTTATTCTCCTGTCAGAAAAAGCCTATACAATTACCATATGTCTGGCCTAGATGTTATGCACAAGGATGTAAACAAGGGTCGAGATGAGGTTTTTAAAGCCCTAGAAAATTTTCAAGAGCTAACAAAGATTTATCCAAATTCAATGTTGGTTAAAGTGTTTTTCAATGCCAAATACCGTGAGATAATTGAAATTTTTAAAGGCGCTCCAACTGCTGAACAGACCAAAGCAATCGAGTTGCTATCTAAAATGGATCCTGCAAATAAATCGTTTTACGATCAAATAAAAACCTGATGCAAATGCCTGAATTGGTTTTTACAAAAACCATCTCGGAATCTCTTAAACAATACTGTTCTTTAAATCATATAAAGAACGCGGTAGTGCTTTGTGATAGCAATACCAAGTTGCACTGCTTGCCTACACTTTCTGAATTTAATTTCCCTGTAATTGTATGCCCTGCCGGAGAAAAATCAAAATCATTTGAACAAGTTAGTTTTATAGTGAATCAATTAATTGATTTGAATGCAGACAGACAAACACATTTAATAAATCTTGGTGGTGGCATGGTGAGTGACCTAGGTGGTTTTGTTGCATCGATATATAAGCGAGGCATTCCATTCATAAATATTCCCACTAGTTTGCTCGGAATGGTGGATGCTGGAATTGGCGGAAAAACTGGCATTGATTTTTTAAATTACAAGAACATTATTGGGGCATTTAACCATGCGAAGGCTATTTTTATATCCTCAGAATTTTTGCAAACTTTACCAAGTGAAGAATTTGTAAGTGCATGGAGTGAAATTGTCAAAACTGCCACGGTGGCCAATTTAGAATTGTTTCAGACAATTGAAAACAAAACTGATATCGATGAAATTATAAAGCAATGTGCCCTAACTAAAACCAAATTGGTAGAAATGGATTTTAAAGATTTAAACATTCGTCAATTACTCAATTTTGGTCATACCATTGGACATGCCTTGGAATCCTACCAATTGGAGATAAATGCGCCGATTCACCATGGTTTTGCCGTTGCTTATGGCATGCTAATCGAGTTAAAAGTAGCTTTACAACTTGAAACCATTAATAAAGAAGAATTTAATAGAATAGCAGCGCTTATAAAGACCAAAGTGGCTTATGAAATAGAAGAAGAAGGTTTATTTGATTCTTATAGTAAATATTTGCTGGGCGATAAGAAAAATAATGATTCAAATATTAGTTTTTCCTTACCTAAGTCTATTGGAAATGGTCAGTATCAATGTAAAGTTTCAATGGATCAATTAAAGAATTGGAAAATTGAAGGAATTATATAAAAAAACATCTTTAATTTGCACATTTAAAACTTATGGGTACACAGTCTCAAGAATATATGAATAAAAGAGAAATATTAGAGCAGAAACGCCAAGAATCTTTGCTAGGCGGTGGTGAGGATAGAATCAAATCACAACACGCTAAAGGAAAATTAACCGCTAGAGAAAGAATACATTTTCTTTTGGATGAAAATAGCTTTAATGAAATTGGCGCTTTTGTTATGCATAGAAGTAATGATTTTGGCATGCAGAATCAAAAATTTGCGGGAGATGGTGTTGTTACAGGTTATGGAACCATAGCTGGCAGATTGGTTTATGTCTTTTCGCAGGATTTTACAGTTTTTGGTGGTTCTTTAAGTGAAACACACGCTGAAAAAATTTGTAAAATCATGGATTTAGCCATTCAAAATGGCGCACCGGTAATTGGTTTAAATGACAGTGGTGGGGCAAGAATTCAAGAAGGTGTTGTGTCCTTAGGTGGTTATGCAGATATCTTTTATAGAAATACAATAGCGAGTGGTGTCATACCTCAAATATCAGCTATTATGGGACCATGCGCTGGTGGTGCAGTATATTCACCTGCTATAACAGACTTTATTGGCATGGTTGAGAACACAAGCTATATGTTTGTTACAGGGCCAAATGTTGTAAAAACAGTTACCAATGAAGAGGTAAGTAGCGAACAATTGGGCGGTGCATCTGTGCATTCTTCAAAGTCAGGTGTCGCTCACTTCTCATTTGCCAACGAAATAGATTGTTTAAGTAGTTTGAAAAAGTTGCTTAGCTATGTGCCTCAAAATTGCGAGGAAAAGGCGCCAATGCTGCCTTATCAATCAACAAATGAAACTAGAGAGCAATTGAAGAATATAATCCCTGACAATGCAAATCAACCTTATGATATGCGTGAAGTAATAGAGGGATTGGTTGACGAATCAAGTTTTTTTGAAGTACATAAGAACTTTGCCGAAAATATTTTAGTAGGTTTTGCAAGATTGGCAGGTCGCAGTATTGGAATTGTTGCCAATAATCCTGCATCTTTAGCAGGTGTGTTGGATGTTAATTCTTCTACAAAAGGTGCCAGATTCGTTAGATTCTGTGATGCATTTAACATCCCACTTTTAGTATTAGAAGACGTGCCTGGTTTCTTGCCAGGAACTGATCAAGAGTGGAATGCAATTATTACCAATGGTGCCAAGTTGTTATACGCATTCAGCGAAGCTACAGTGCCTCGAATTACTGTTATTACAAGAAAAGCGTATGGTGGAGCATATGATGTAATGAACAGCAAACATATAGGTGCAGATATGAACTTTGCATGGCCAAGTGCAGAGATTGCGGTAATGGGTGCAAAAGGTGCAGCGGAAATCATTTTTAAGAAAGAAATTTCAAATGCCGAGAATCCAGAACAAGCATGGAAAGACAAGGAGTCTGAATATGCAGAAATTTTTGCGAACCCATACAGAGCTGCAGAACGTGGGTTTATTGACGATGTTATTTATCCAGAAGAAACAAGATCTCGCTTAATAACTGCTTTTTCTATGTTAGAGAATAAAGTTAAAAATCTTCCAAGAAAAAAGCACGGAAATATTCCATTATAAAATCAATGAAATTAATATCAATTGTAGTCCCATGTTATAATGAGCAAGAAGTCTTTGCTGAAACGTATAAACGTTTGACTGAAACTTTCGAGCAATTAGATTCAAGCAAATACCAATATGAAATCATTTTTGTAAATGATGGCAGCAAGGATAATACATTAGAGCAGATTCAAGACCTTATAAAAATTGATACTAGAATTAGGGGTATTAATTTCTCAAGAAATTTTGGTCATCAAATTGCCATTACAGCTGGGTTAGACAATTGTAAAGGAGATGCAGCAGTGGTGATTGATGCCGATTTACAAGATCCTCCAAGCGTTATCTTAGAAATGGTAAAAAAGTGGGAGGAAGGATATGATGTCATTTTTGGCAAGCGAAATGCCCGTGCTGGTGAGAGTACTTTTAAACTTTTAACAGCCAAGTGGTTTTACCGTTTTATCAACCGTTTAAGCGACGTAGACATGCCATTGGATACAGGTGATTTTAGATTGATGGACAGAAATGCCCTTGATCAATTTTTAAGTATGCGCGAAACATACAGATTTGTAAGAGGTATGGTAGCTTGGATTGGATTTAAGCAAACATTTGTAGAATACGACAGAGAAAGTAGGTTTGCAGGCACTACTAAATATCCATTAAAGAAGATGTTGCGTTTAGCCAGTGATGCTATTTTATCATTTTCTAATACCCCATTAAAGATTGCAACATTTGTTGGATTTATAACTTCAATAGTTGCATTTTTTGGAATCTTATATTCCTTATACATGCGTTTATTTACCGATAATTTTGTAGAAGGATGGACTTTATTGATGATATCTGTATTGCTCATTGGAGGTATTATATTGTTGGTTTTGGGAATCATAGGAGAGTATGTGGGCCGTATATATGGAGAAATTAAGCAAAGACCACTTTATATTATACGCGATAAGTTAGGATTTGAAAATAAATAAAATGTCAGAAAAGTCAATAAATATAGTAGGTGCAGGATTTACCGGCCTTAGTTTGGGTTATTATTTAGCCAAAGCAGGTTGGAAAGTAAATATTTTTGAGAAAGATGCTGAGCCGGGTGGATTGGCCGGTTCTTTTAAAGTTGAAGGTGAAAATTTGGAAAAGTTTTACCACCATTGGTTTACGAACGATTTGCACATCATGAACTTAATTAAAGAATTAGATTGTGAAGATCATATAGTGATTAGACCAACTAGAACGGGAATGTATTACGCCAATAATTTCTTCAAACTAAGTTCGCCTTTAGATCTTTTGAAATTTAATCCCCTTAGTTTAATAAACAGAATTAGACTTGGTTTTGTTGTATTGGCTGTTAGAATTGTTAATGATTGGAAAAAACTAGAGGATATCACTGCTAAAGACTGGTTGATAAAAATATGCGGCAAGCAAGGATATACAGTTGTTTGGGAACCTTTATTAAAAGGGAAATTTGGTCGATATGCAGAAACTGTCTCAGCTGTTTGGTTTTGGAATAAATTGAAATTAAGGGGTGGAAGCAGAGGTGAGAAAGGCAAAGAGAATTTAGCATACTATAAAGGTGGATTTGCTTCTCTTGCAGAATCCGTTGCAAACAAGATTATTGAATTTGGTGGAACAATCAATTACAATACCGAAGTTTCTGCAGTCAATGGCGAATCAGCTATCATATTAGCTGATGGACGTGTTTTAACGGCAGATAAGGCCGTTCTTACTACACCGTTGCCAATTACTGCCAAAATATTAGAAAGTTCAGTAGAGTCAAAATATATAGATCAAATAAAGCAGATACAATACATTGGGAATATCTGTTTGACCTTGGAGTTAAACCGCAGTTTAAGTGAAATTTATTGGCTAAATGTGAACGACCCAGGATTTCCGTTTGTTGGGATCATTGAACATACCAATTTTGAACCTGTAGAATCATATAAAGGAAGACACATTGTATACTTGTCAAAATACTTGCCTACAGATGAGACTTTATATAACATGACCGAGGAAGCATTTTTTGAATATGCAATTCCTTTTATACAAAGGATGTTTCCAGACTTTAATAAGGATTGGGTTTTGGACTACCATGTATGGAAAGAGGCTTATTCTCAGCCATTGGTAACAAAACATTACAGTAAAATTATTCCAGACTTTAAAACGCCTTTGAATGGTGTTTATATCAATACAATGGCTCAAATTTATCCTGAGGACAGGGGAACTAACTATGCAGTTAGGGAAGGAAAGCTAATGGCTGAGCGATTTTTGAACAAAGAATTGGATTAAAATTCTTTTATATTTTTTGATTCTATGACTCAAATTAATTTGAGTATGTCATTAAATCTTCATTTTTTAAATTAATTTCTCTTTGCGTGAAACGTTTTTGAGTTTAAAGCGTCTAATAATTAAATGAGGCACAATAATTGAATTAAATATTGTGTTAAGACTATTAGATGAGCACCGAAAAAAAATATCCTAAAGTGCGCAGCCGCAAAAAAGGCATCGAAAAACCAGTGCGCAAAGATGGCAATGGTGTTGAGCAAGGACCTGCTGGATTGTAATTATTCTACGCTGCCTTCTTGCATTCTGTCTGCGTTTTCAGCGACTTTTAATGCGTCGATCATGTCTTGTATTGCACCACCTAGGAAGCTGTCAAGAGAATATACAGTCATATTGATTCTATGATCGGTAACGCGGCTTTGCGGGAAATTATAGGTTCTTATTTTTGCACTTCTATCTCCACTAGAAACGAGCGTCTTCCTTTTACTTGCTATTTTTGAATTGTGTTCTTCTAATGCACGCTCGTATAGTTTTGTTCTCAACATTTGCATAGCACGCTCTCTATTTCCTAACTGTGACCTTTCAACTTGGCAAACAACCACAATGCCTGACGGTCTGTGTGTTAATTGAACTTTAGTTTCAACCTTGTTTACGTTTTGACCACCTGCACCACCACTTCTACTGGTTTGTAAATCAATATCAGCAGGATTTAATTGTACGTCCACTTCTTCAGCTTCCGGCATTACTGCAACTGTCGCTGCAGATGTGTGAACTCTACCAGCGCTTTCAGTTTTAGGTACCCTTTGAACACGGTGTACGCCGCTTTCGTATTTCATGTCACCATAGACATTGTTGCCGGTAACTTCTAAAATAACCTCTTTGTATCCGCCTGCAGTACCTTCACTTTCGTCGAGAACCTCTACCTTCCAACCTCTGTTCTCACAATAGCGCATATACATTTTCATGAGGTCTCCTGCAAATAAACTGGCTTCATCTCCACCTGTTCCAGCTCTAATCTCTACTATCGCGTTTTTAGCATCTTCAGGGTCTTTGGGAATAAGCAATAACCTTATTTTATCTTCTAAAGGACCAATTTTGGCTTCCATTTCCTCTGCCTCCATTCTTGCCATCTCTTTCAAGTCTTGATCCTTTTCATTGGCAATTATATCCTTTGCTTGTTGGTAATAATTTAAGACAGTTTTGTATTCATTTGCTGTTTCAACTACTTCTTTTAAGTCACTGTACTCCTTGTTGAGCTGAGTGAATCTTTTCATGTCTTGCATGGTTTCTGAATTGCTCAAAAGCAACTCAACTTCTTTGAATCTCGCCTCAATGGCGTCAAATTTATCTAACATTGGTATAGGTGTTTCAAAATGAAACTCATTCTGAAATTGGGCGCAAAATTACGAATTCATCTTTTAAAATGAACAATCTTTCTTTTTCGATTCGAACGCCTTTAGTTCCAACAGGAAGAATCTGATTGAAAATCTCCATTTTTAAAAGTGATTTGTCATACAATTTAATAGAATTCTCTTTCAAAAAAACGATTTTGTTGTTCAAGAATTGAAACGACTTGAGCGTGTCAATTAAAACTGTTTTGTTGAAATTGGCATAGAGATCAAATTCAATGATATTGTAATTGTTTAAAATTAAAATACTCGAGTTGATGTCTAGTATTAAGCTTGGGTTTATATCATTTCCAATAGGAAAGTTGTTTAACGCTGCACTTTCATTTAAAAGCTTTAAGTCTTTGCTGTATTTTTTTAATTTTTGGTCGGACATATCAAATAGCCATATTTGATTGTCTGAACTCCTAGCAATACAAGCAATTTGAGATATGCCAATACTTTCAAGATCACATTCGCCGCGAATGTTTAACATGTTATCTAAAAAAATAATCTTGTTTTGGTCTCGATAAAAAACATAAATCTCAAAGGGATTTCCTGCATCAATTGAACTGATATTTCCCAAGACTTTAAAATTCGCAGTAGCTATTTTTTGTCCATTTTTATTGTATTTTATAATGTCATTAGTTGGTGTTATGACATAGAGGTTGTCCAAGTTATCACTGCTAATTGAACTGCCCAAGGGGATGGAAATGGTGTCTTGAATGGTTGTTTGGGCCTGTATTTGCGAAATACAAACAAATAAAACGAATTGTATTAGCTTCTTGGTAAAACTCATTTAAAGTGTTTTAATTCAAGATTAGTGCCATCAAATTCTGCATAGGTAAAATCATTAACCCATTCGCCTAAGTTGATGTATTTTGAATCTGCTTGTATCTGTAGGTCTTGGGCTAAATGTCTGTGCCCGCAAATAAAGAAATCAAAGTGTTTTTTCTTTAAAATATTTTTGCAATGGATTATAATAAATTCATTCTCTTCACCAAGATAAATTTTATCGTTATTGCCTTTGCTTATTCTACTTTTCCTTGATAAAAAGTTAGCCAAACCGACACCTAAAAATGGGTGAATAACCCCAAAAAGTTTAACCGATAATTTGCTTCTAAATATCTTCTTAATAATTTTATATCCATTGTCTCCAGGACCTAAACCATCGCCGTGGTGAATGTAAAATTTCTTGCCATTTCTTTCAATTTCAAGCTCGTTACTTATTATTTGTGCTCCAATTTCTTGGGCTAGGTAGCCGAAAGTCCACATATCGTGGTTCCCTTTGAAAAATGTGATTTTGGTGCCATTGTCTGCAATGTCGGCAAGTTTCCCCAATAAACGGGTATAGCCCTTAGGTACAACATGTTTGTATTCAAACCAAAAATCGAAAACATCGCCTACAAGATATATTTCAGAGGCATTGTGACGAATAGATTCTAACCATGCACATATTTTTTTTTCTCTGATTAATGAGGATTCATAATTTGGAACACCTAGATGAAAATCAGAGGCAAAGTATATATGTGATTTTTGATTCTCCAAATTGTAATTTTGTTCAAAGATTGATGTTTTTACTGAGAATTCCAATTTTCAATTGGAATAAACCATGTATGAAGAATGTGTTATTTTGAATTAGATTATATTAGAAAATATACCTTTGTAAGGTTTTGTTAAAAAACATGGATTTGTTCAAGCAATATACAAGCTGTTTTATAACTGCCACGAGAGAACGGATTATTGGCATGACCCGTGAGGGGGAGGTCCTTCAAGAAAAAATTACGTTTTGATTAAAGACTACATTTAAAGAAGGGATTATTGACATGATCCGAGAGGGGGTGGTCCTTCAAGAAAAAATATGATTTGTTCAAAGATTTTTTGATATACTTTTTTAAATCAAACCAGAGAGCGGATTATTGACATGATCCGTGGAGGGGAGGTCCTTCAAGAAAAAATTACGATTTGATCAAAGATTTTTTGATGTACTTTTTTAAATCAAACCAGAGAGCGGACTATTGACATGATCCGTGGAGGGGAGGTCCTTCAAGAAAAAATTACGATTTGATCAAAGATCAAATCTATTTTTTTGCCTCAAATTCCCTTACAAGCATGCTTGACGGGATTTTTGAGGCAAAAAAATAAGACTTCACTGTGTGAAGTCTTATTTTTTCTTGAGGTCGGAAGCGGATTCGAACCGCTGTAGAGGGTTTTGCAGACCCGTGCCTAGCCACTCGGCCATCCGACCTTTTTTCTTAAGAGAGGTGCAAATTTAAGTGATTTATAATTTAAATTCAAATAAATGTGCGTTCCAAAAGAACTTAAGTATTTTGATTAGGCCATCTTGCGGATGGTTCCTACAGATTTGCCTTTGCTTTTGCTGTCGCCTTTAGGGCCAGCGTTTTTAACAGGCTTTTCAATTTTAGCTTTAGCCTCTGTTTTGGCTTTAGCCTCAGATTTCTGCTCATCAGTTGCATTGTTTTCATCTTCTAAAGATTTTTTTAATGCATCAAAATCAAGTTTGTCAGCTAAGATGTTATACCAATTGGCTAACTTCTTCATGTCAGACAAGTATATTCTTTCGTTGTCGTAGTTTGGAAGAACTTTACCTAAGAATTGAGGAAACAAATCATCGTTTGCTTTTTTCTCTGGAACAACCAAACCTTCTTTAACCTTTTCATTAATGGTTAAGAAAATAGCAGCGAGTCTTTCTTCACCTTCCATGGTAAACATGGCGATGTCAGACAAAATAGAAACCTTGGTATTAGCCGAAGTTGGGATTTTTTTGCCTGTGCCATCTAAGGCTTCAACAATCAAACCATTTGTTCTTTGACCAATTACATGGTATAAGCCGGGCATACCAGCAATAGCGACAATATCTTTCAATTCCATAAACTGTTGCAAATTTTCTATAATTAATTGACAAAACAAAGTGTTCAA
>CANFXY010000066.1 GCA_947451105.1 Bacteroidota bacterium
CCCGAAATCAATTCAGCAAATATGGTATAACGGCCATCCAAATGCGGTGTCCAAGTATGGGTAACAAAAAACTGCACCCCCTCTGAATCTTTTCCCGCTGAAGCCAAGCCAACACTGCCGGGTTTGTAAACCAAATTGTTGCTCAACTCGCTGCGCTGGGTCCAATTTAAAGAGCCCCAACCATCACCCCTCGGGCATCCACCTTGTACAACAAAGTTAGGAACCATGCGGTGAAAATATCTTTTGTCGTAATAATTTGAATCCAATAATTTTAAGAAATTAACCACCGAACCTGGTGCTTCATTAACTTTTAAAACCATCACAAAAGAACCTTTGTTGGTGGTCACTTTTATTTTCATGTCCTCGGGAATTAACTTCACATACTCCCAATCAATCGGATGTCTGTAGCCTGTTAAAGCAAACCAAGATTTATATTCGTAATTTCTTTTTTCTGCCTTGCAAATGGTCTTTTCCAAATCGACCCAAGCCTCAAAATCGCGGGGCATAATCAACATACTTTGTATGGTCTTTAAATACGGTACTTGCATATGGGCCATAGACAACCAATTGCTGTCTGTGCGCATACGCTCAGCAGCCATAGAAATAAAGGCAACATTACCTCCTTCTAACAACATCCTGTATTGGTCTAGACTTAATGCCTTTTGTGTGGCAATATATTGTTCCATACAATGGGTGGTGAAAGCATAAGGATATTTTTTATTGGTGGCGAAAGCATACCAATCGTTTTCATTTACATGCAATGACTTTAATTGTTCTATTGCATGGTAAGGATTGGCCATTATTTGGGCACTGTCTAACATGCCCTTTGAGTAAGTACCCATCGCAGCACCTGAAAAATCTGCACTTTCATTGGTTTTATTTGAAACCACAAACGGTTTTATTAAAACCTTTACCGCGATTGAATGGGTAATCAAGGACAAATGCTGTAGGGTATTTAACATGTCCTCTCCCCCATTGGTTCCTAAATTTTTAGTCCTTCGATACGCTTGAAACACCGAATAGGCAAAAGCATATTGCTGCAAAGTATCTTTATCGCGAACCACTAATTTATTGTAAAATGACAGGTCGCTGGTATTAGCACCTTTGCCAATAGCCATTAACAATTCGTTCTTTACTTTCGCATACTTCTTATCGTCGAATAAGGCGATCAAACGCTTGCTCACCGAATTGAGACGCAATTGGCCCAAACTCAATACGGCGGCTTTTTGTACATCAATATCTACATCGTTTTTTAAACAGGCCAGCAAGTCTTCCACTGCAATGGAATCTTGCACACTTGCAAAAGCCATGGCAGCAGCCAACCTGTATTTCTGCTGGGCGTGCTGCAGATAAGGCAACAAGGCACTGGTGTTCTGGTCGTATTGATGTTGGTAAATAACCTTCATCAAAAGGTCGTTGCTAAAACGGTTTTGCCCCAAGGCCGTATATGAACAAACCAACAAGAGCGCAGTATAAAAGCCTTTATTCATCGTGTAATTTTACGGATTTTGACGGATCACTTCATACATCATAACACCTGCGGCTACCGATACATTCAGTGAATCCAATTCAGTCTTCATTGGAATTTTAACCAATTTATCCGCCAACTTCAACAAGGCTGGAGAAATACCATCTTCTTCGCTACCAACGATCAAAACACATGGTTTGGTATAGGTTTCGAAAAACAATTCTTTATTGGCCTTTTCAGTACCGCAAATCACTTGCAGACCTTCATCTTTTAGGTGTTTAATGGTTTGAAACAAGTTTGAAGAACGGCATACCGGCAAGTGCAACAAAGCACCGGCAGAGGTTTTAATGGCTTCTTCGCTCACCGTTGCTGAACCTTTTTCAGGGATGATAATGGCATCCAAACCAGCAGCCATAGCGGTTCTTGCGATGGCACCAAAATTACGCACATCGGTAACGCGGTCTAATGCAATAACAAAGGGCGCTTTGTCATCGTCCAATAAGCGCTTTACCAACTCTTCTGCATTGTGGTAAGTAATAGATGAAATTTTAGCCACCACCCCTTGGTGGTTTTTAAATTTTGACAAGCTATCCAATTTCTCTTTTGGCACTTCAGTGAAGTTCACTTTGTGTCTATTTAGAATTTGTTTGATGTGTTTTAATCCATCGCCCATACCTTTTTGCACATATACCTTCATAAAGGTTGTACCGGCGCCTAAGGCTTCTTCTAATGGTCTCACACCAAATATAATGGTGCTGTCTTTTTCTTCGTTTTGCATGTTTGTATTTGAAAAAGAAAGACGCCACGAGTGCGTCTTTCTGTAAGTATTAATAAATGTTAATTTGAGTCGGTATTAGTCTGAGTTCACAAAGTTGTTTACGCTAGCTGAAAGTTCTTTGTTGTTCTTTTCAAACTTCGCAGCCAAATTGCTCAAGCCCCATTCTTTAGCAGAAGCGGCAGAACGGTCCATGAAGTCGAAGGCATCTTTGGCCAAACCTCTCATGTAACGGGTTTTCTTAGTTCCGAAACGCAAGAAGTATTTCACTTCAGATTCGCTGGTTGCATATACTTGACCTAAGTTTTTACCCGCCTTGTCGTTGTCTCCAATCTCATGCCATATCATAGCGATGTAGTATTTGGTTTGGCTTGGAGTATGGTAAACACTTTCAGGAATTTCAGTATCGCATTTGTTCAACAAGTTGGCGATTTTAGCTTTGTATGCTTCAACCTTTTCTTTGTTACCTGCAATGCTCATGGCTGAATCCGTACGTTTAATTTCCATGATTTTATCTAAGTAGTGACCAGATAAAGTGATGAACAATTCTTGGTAAGCGTAAGGACCAGTGGTTGCTTTGTCATCCAAGAAGAAATGTTTCTTTTCTTTCATTCCTGAATATTTAAACACCTGCATCAAGTTGTTGTAAACCATGTCATCATCTATTCTGCTGATGTTGTTTCTTGAAGCAGCTGACTTGATCGGCACCAATTGGTAAGACAAACCTTTTCTTTCGAAGTAAGGCTCCAAGTTCATAAATCCATCGCTACCTGAAGTGGTGGTGAAGCAAATAGGACGTTTCCAACCTGTTGCTGCGTTGGTAGCAATTAAGTCTAACAACACAAGATCACCTTTGTTCATCGCTCTTTTCGGGAAGTCAATGATTAATTCGTTTACAATATTTGCGGTATCACTTGCTTTAACAACACCTGCTGCAAGCACTGCTGCTTTGTTCACTGGTACTTTAAATTTGGTGTTGCTATAGTATTGGGTTCTTTCAGACGTTAATTGTTTGATGTAAGTACTCAAATCGATTGGAGCGAAATCGTTAGCTGCTGAATATTGGTAGTAATCATTAACACCTGAAGCCAAATCACCTTTCTTCAAGGTTAATGGCAATGGTTCGCTGTTGTATACTTTGGTTAACAATACTTGTGAATACCAATCGGTAGGCAACAAACTTTGGTTGATGATACGCACGTCGGTTCTAAAACCTTCAACGTTTTGCGCATACCACAATGGGTAGGTATCGTTGTCACCATTGGTGAACAAGATCGCATTTGGAGGGCAAGACATCAAGCAGTTTTTAGCGAAGTCAATTCCAATGTAACGTCCACTTCTATCGTGGTCGTCCCATCCTTGAGAGCCCATTAAAGCTGGCGCTGACAAGGCTGCAACTGCTGCAATTGACGCTGCTGCCATGCCTGATACTTTGGTTCTTAATTTATCCCAAATAAACAAGACACCCAATCCAATCCAGATACAAAAGGTTTGGAATGAACCTACAATAGAGTAGTCCCTTTCACGTGGTTCGTATGGTGGTTGGTTCAAGAATATATTGATCAGGATACCGGTAAACACGAACAATACCATGGTGATAATTGCATCGTTTTTGCCTTTTTTGAAATGAAATACCAAACCGATGATACCCAAGATTAAAGGAATAAAGAAGAATTTATTGCGTGCTTGGTTGTTGGCCAAGTAGGCTGGTAAATCTGTTTGAGGGCCCAAACGCATTTGGTCAATAAACTTAATACCACTGATCCAGTTGCCATCGATGTTGGAATTGAAATCGTGTCCTTGTTGGTCGTTTTGACGGCCTGCAAAGTTCCACATGAAATATCTAAAATACATATGGCCCAATTGGTAGCTCATTAAGAAAGCAATGTTGTTGCTCATTTTTGGCTTTTGAGCTTTTAAGATTTTAAGTTGTTCTTGTATTTCTGCTTTCTTTTTTGGATCCTCTTCTTGAGACAAACCTTGCTCTAAATATTCCATTTCAGTCGCCAAATCGCTCATATTACCCCAGCTGTAGTATCCTTGCTCTGGTTTATCCGCAGGACCCATTCTTGGGAAATACGTATAGTCTTCGTCGTTGTAAACATATTCTTGTTTAACACCACTTTCTACATAATTGGCAGAATCTTTTCTATAAGAAACTTTACCTTCTTTAACATCTACGGGTTGAGCGTTAAAGTATGGACCTTTAAACAATGGTCTGTCACCGTATTGCTCACGGTTGATGTAACTCAATAAATTTGAAGGCTCTTCAGGGTTGTTCATGTCAATGGCAGGATTGTCCAATGAACGCACAACCACCATGGCATAACTTGAATAACCGAATAATACATAAGCCAAACACACGAAAGCCAAATTGGCCAAATGGTTTGGCTTTACTTTTGCGAAATAATAAATTCCGTATGCAGTTGCACCAGCAAATATCAATATAGCAGCCAAACTACCTGAGTTGAAAGGCAAGCCCATATCGTTAACAAACATTATGTCCATTGTTGCCATCAATTGAGGCACACCTGGTATGATTGCTTTTTGAACGAAGAACAAAATACCCAATCCGATTAAGAAGCTATAGATAAATCCTTTTCTTGTATGGGTGTAGTGCTTGTAGTAATAAATAAATACAACGGCTGGAATAACCAACAAGTTCAATAAGTGGGTACCGATTGCCAAACCGATTAGGTAAGCAATAAGAACCAACCATTTGTCAGCGTATTTGCTGTTGCTTTCTTCCCAACGCAAAGCGGCCCAGAAAGTTAATGCTGTAAAGAATGAAGACATGGCGTAAACCTCTGCTTCAACGGCACTAAACCAAAATGAATCACTGAACGTTAAAGCCAAAGCTGCAACGGCACCACTTGCGAAAATTGCGATGCGGCTACCATTTCCTGCTTCATCTTTAACCATTTTCTTAGCGAAGTGGGTGGTAATCCAAAATGTAAACAAAACAGTAAAGGCACTGCTGACAGCACTCATAAAGTTAACGGCTACTGAAACACCTGCAGGTTCTGAAGCAAACATGGCAAACAATCTACCCAATAACAAGAACAAAGGCGCCCCTGGCGGGTGCACAACTTGCAATTTATAAGAGGCTGAAATAAATTCACCACAGTCCCACAAACTAACAGAAGGTTCTAGAGTGAGGCTGTAAACCACCAATGCTACTAGGAACATCAACCAACCCAGAAGGTTGTTTATCATTTTATAACTCATAATATTTTTCAGAAAAAAACGAAGCGAAAATAGGTAAAATGATTTTGGAATAAAAATAAAATCATGAAAGCCTCATAGATAATTGGATAAAGGCCATTTTTTTATCGAAAAAAAGGGGGTTTAAAACTCAATTCGATAGCCCACATAGTAACCTATGCTTTTCCAACTCAAGGGCACTGAATGTTTAAAACCGTTGTAGGCAAATGAATTAACGGGACTGGCCAAAGACACCTGGTTGTTCAAGCCTGCTTCCAAATGCTTAAACCTTACCCCTGCACCAAAAGTGACCAAGGGCATAAAGCTTTTTAATGAGTTGTTGCAAACCAAGGGAGCGAAATCGTAAAACTCAGCACTTGCACCTTTATACCAAGAAAAATCGGAGCTCATGTCTATCCCAGCTTTGTTGCTTAAATAGCCACCAATCCCGGCCATACCAAATACCTCTATAATTTTAATGTCTATGGTTTTAGAAAAATGAATGTCGGCACCCAACATATTTTGTGCACTCGTCATGGCAGGACCGCCAAACACCGAATTGGCATCGAGGTATTGCGGGGTTATGATCAAAGGATTGTAAATGCTAAAAAAATCGGCCCCAAAAATATTCCCTTTTTTCATGCGGTATTGGTAGCGCAAACCAACAGGCGTGCGCAGTCTGTCGCCACTGTTGTAAGATACTTGTAGGCCGTGACTAACACGCAGGGTATAATTGGTAACACCTGTATTCGCAATACCCATATAAGGCATAACGCTGTGGGTTGGGTATTTGGCAAACAATGCGCTTGCGCTGAAAAGAACAAACCCTAGAAGACTGAAAAATTTTAGAAAAATGGCTTTCATTTGGTTAAGCAAAATTAGAGAAAATAGGGGAGAAAATGGGTGGGGTTTGTTAAATGCAGAAAGAATGTTAATGCATTTGCATCGGCTTTGAAACGGAACCTTTTAGAGTGAGTGTAAATGTGAAGGTGAGTGTGAAAAAAAATGACAGAGTATGTTGCCGCATTCGCTCTCACATTCACTCTGTCATTTGTAGCGGAGGGGAGAGTTGAACTCCCGGCCTTAGGGTTATGAATCCTACGCTCTAACCACCTGAGCTACCCCGCCATGTTTTTATTTTAAGAAATGTCTAAAAAGAATTCTATTTCTGCTAGGTTTACTTTAATTCCCGATTATTATCAAGTCTTAGCTAACCCGCCATTTCTTAAAATGAGGTGCAAAAGTAAGCTTTTGTTGTTTATTAAACAAATTTGAATGCAAATTATTGTTTTTAAGCCTGTGCTAGACTTTTAAATACTAAAAATTAATACTCTCGCTTACTCCACCACAAAACTATACACCCTTTCCCTTTCAAGTTTAATCCAATACAGTCCTTTGGCTTTTAGATCTAAGTCGATGAAATAAACACCATCTGAACCGGCGCTTTGTTCATACACTTTTTGTCCCAAGGCATCATAAATTTCAATGCTGCCAAGTACGGGTTTTCTGAAATACAATCTACCTGTTCCGTTTGTCGGATTGGGGTAAATTAAATTGCTGTTCAAAACCTGATCAGCAGCAATTGAGGACAAACGTTTACGCGATAAATTTCTTGATATGTTGTAGCCACATTTATTGGCATCGGTAATGTTGTAATATAAAATGCTGCTGTCGGTGGTAAAGGTAATATCGGTGTTTAATTTTAATGAAATACCTAGTGTTGAATTGGCTGCCGACCAAGCAAATGTTTTCCAATAACCCATCATGTTGAACGGCTCTAAATAGTAGGTGCTTTGAATGTTTTTGGTGTAAAACGAATCACCCATTAATTGCACACCATCAAGATAGTTGGGGTAATTGTTTAAAACCAATGTTTTAACGCCTGCACAGTTTTTTGAATCGGTGGTTTCAATGGTATAAACGCCAGGTTTACTCACCCTATATGGCTTTGAAATGGTCTTGCCATTAAGCTTTGCCGAAACAACACTGGCATCAAAATTTAGTTGCACCATTTGTTGCGGACAGATACAAGTATCCTTGCTTATTTGAAGTGGCTCTGTGTTTGTGTTTTTGGGATAAACAGCATTTGAATTGATGCCCGTTTGCCTGCGTTTTTGTGAATTCCCTATACATAGTATGCCCTCATTGTATTTAGCATTTGGCAAACGGTGTGTGAATTTTGTTCCAAAGGTATCAGAACAGATAATCTGCTTAAAACCCAAGTATCTATGAATTGGTTCACGTTTGTTTTTTACGCCTTTTGGCACTGCATAAAAATACATGTACATGGTGTCATTGGCAATCCCAGCTGTCACCGAACCATATACTGTAAATACATTTCCTTTGGCACAAGAATATTCCACAGAATCTAATTCAATTCCCTTATAGGCTTTCGGGCTGTATTTGCCATCAACGACAATAGAAGCCGTGTCGGTAGTGTATACCTGATTGCCTTGTGCATAGGTGTTGGAAGAACTTAAAAACGAAATACCCGCCATGTTGTTTTTCCCAAAAAACACATTGCCTTTACCTTGCAAAGTATCTCCAATCTTCAACATGCCTACCGTGCCCCACCCTATGGTTTGCAAGCCTCTTCCAGAGTAATAAGCAATCTGTTTGCTGAAAGCGTTTTGGCCAAAAACATTGTTCATTATTTCCCCATCACAATTGCCAGCCTCAATGCCCGAATAAGTAAAACGGCCAAAATAATTATTTCTAATGTTGACATTAGAACCTCCATTAAAAGTTAAACCGGCTTGAAATGTTTTGAACGTATCAATGCCAGGCTCAAATCCAAATAAATTGTTTTTGATTGTTGCTGATTTGCTATAGGCAATGCGGACACAGGTACCTTTTGAATTCAAGAACACATTGCCCTCGTAAAGTGAATCACCACCCAACACAATGCGGTCGCTGCTGTTATTTAATTCAAAAGAACTTACATAAAAGGCCATGACATTGTTTACGAATTTATTGCCCCTTGCTTCATAAATTGCAGTGTAATTTGAATCTTTAAAATTCAAGTACAAGGACTTGTATTTAGGAATGTAATTTAAGTCGCCAAAATGGGCTTTAATTCCATAATAGAAGTCTTCGAAATTTAAACCCTGAAAACCATAGTGTTTGCGCCCAAGAAGGAAGCAAACTTGATCGGAATTAAAGGGCAATGGCAATTTATTTCGCAAAGTTACAGCTGGTCGATAAGCCTTAGTGGCCGTCATTCTTTCATAGCCTTTTTGCGAAAATCCATCTAT
Organism: Bacteroidota bacterium; assembly: GCA_947451105.1. Classification (GTDB taxonomy): domain Bacteria; phylum Bacteroidota; class Bacteroidia; order NS11-12g; family UBA955; genus JABMMZ01. Next base: position 8,702 of record CANFXY010000066.1, read on the forward strand.
CAGAACACTGTCGTAAATCAACGGCAAAATGCTATCAATTTCAATGACATTTTCTTTATTGGGCAGCGCAAAAATGATGGTATCCATGCCTGGGACATTGTTGGAATTTAATATGGCATTGCCCAAACTTCCCACCCCATTTACATTGGTATTGCGCACAACAAAATCGTTGTTGGAGACAAAAAACTCATTTTCATAACGGCAAGTCAAACCACTTACGGTGTCTAAATCATAAATCAAATAATTATAGCCCGGCGATTTGATCCAAAGTTCTTTTTTATTTGAAACATCGATGAATTTGTTGCTCCCATAAGTTTTGTAACGTGTTGAATGAAAGTCTTTATCCAAACTAATTTGAACCAAGACGGAATCCCGGCCATTTAAGTTAATATCCGATACCTTTAGTGAAACAGGATATTCCAAACAATTGGGGGTGATTTTAAATGAAACTTGCGCATCCACATCGCTGATGTATTGTTTCATAATATTCAACTCTGTGGCGTTTATAAATGTGGGCAAACCTTGAACGCCTGGGCACATCACAGAACCACGACCACTGCAATTACTGCCATGAATATGTTCAGCCCCTAAATTATGCCCCAATTCATGACTTAAAACATCGGCCCATATAGCCAAAGAACCAAAATAGGCTTGCGAAGTAGAGGTATTTATATCTGGCTTACAGGCGGAGCGTAAATAGGCGCGACCAATTGATTGATCATTGACATAGGGCTCGAAACTTTCGGCAAACAAATGCACAACATCTGGAATTAGTTTACCTGAGAATTGACTAAGTCTAGCTTTCATATCGCCTATACGGTCAAGCATCGAATTGCTTGTATTTATATCAGCGGTTGAATCATATGATATAGACTCAAAAGCCATGCGCACTCGAATACCCGCATATTGACTATAAGTCCCATCCGTTATGTTTAGCACATCACGCATCTCATTGAAAGTCGCTGTGGTATCGTAATTGTTTTTGACCAATAATCTGTAAGAAGCGACACAACCAATCTTGAATATGCGACAGGTATAATCAACATATTCAAACGCTCTTTTATTGTTGCTTATAGGCGCTTTCGCAGCTACTTCATTCACAGCACAAAAAGGGCCTTTATTTTGAGCAATGTTGTGCACGGAATTATAAACCAGCAATCGAGGCTTCCCTTCATCCATAAAAGTTTCAAAACACAAAGCCCCAGAATCCAGTTCTATGATGCCACTCAAACAATTCGCATAGACGTTAAGACGCAGCGTTTTCGTGCTGCCATGCACTAGTCCTTTCCATTGGTGTTCTTTGCTCCTAGTTAATACTTTTCTTTTATTCCCATTTTGGATAAAGGATTCAGCCTGGTTCATCAACAAATTGGATGTGGACACCTGGCATTTGAAAATCCCATATTGTCCTAGCTCAAGAGTTACAATACCATCCGTTTGTTGTTCTATGTTCTTATACAAAGCATTAAAATCAAAGTCTAAAACCTCATACTTGCTGTGAAATTCAGAGAAATTCTGTTTGCTTCTAAAAAACTGCGCATCTGCGTCTTTAAAAGGAAAGACCAATAAAATTAAAACCAAAAAATACAATGTTTTCATTTAAGGCAATTATACAAAAAAGGCAGCAAAATATTAAGTCATTTTAAGCACCTCAAAACCTTTTATAAAATTACCGAATGATAGACAGTAAAAAGCGGGCATTCCCTTTCAAACCAACAACCATTACCGTATACATACCGGAATGTAAATCTGCCAAGTTGATTTCACTTAAACCTGCTTGCAAGTCGTCTTGCGTATAAACCAATTTTCCATCGCTGCCTATTACTTGAATGCTCAAAATTTCGTTGCTTAGATTTTCAAGAATCAATAGGCCTGAACTTGGGTTTGGATACACTTTAAACACGTTAGAATAATCGATTGAAGTCAAACTGTAATATCTAAAATCGTAGACATCAGAAATGGCTTTACATCCTTTGCTGTTGGTGTATTCAACCGCATAGCTTCCATTTACTGGCGGGTAGAATGTTTGTGCGGAAGCTGAGTCAATTTTCACCGAGCCAGTATACCATTGGTTGCCTGCGTTGTAATTGGATTGTATATAGTTTTTATTGGCGTAGATTACTGGTTTGAATGGCAATGGATTCACCACAATGTAAACCGAATCGGTATTGACACAATTATTAGCATCACGACCAATTAATTTATATCCAGTGTTAGCATTCAGTGCTGGACTTTTGCGTATGCCTGAATTCAAATTACCTGCTAAGAACAGTCCATTTTGGAATAGCGTATAGGTGTTTGCACCTGTTAAATCTAAATCCAATTGTCCACCTGCGCATAGTTCTTTGTTGCTAATCAATTTAACATTTGGCAAAGCATTTAAGGCAAAAGGAATTTCATTGGAATAGGCCACACAGCCATTCAAATCTTTTGTTGCCACCTGCAACTTACCATTGGAACTAGGCACAAAACTGAAAGTGGTTTTACGCTTGCTAAATTGACCCAATTGGTAGGTGTTGTAAAAATACACAAATGAATCGGCACCCGTAGCAGTAAATATCAAAGTATCGTTGCTGCAAATTTTACCATTGCTTAAATTGCTGCTTAAGCCAACAGATGGCAAACCATGTAAGGTCAATGTTTGAATAAAATCGCTTTCAAAACTTTGGGTTTTTGGAATATCAGAAACAACTTTCAGTTTGTACCCCTTGCCTGTTTTCACCGTAAACGGTATGCGGGCAAACAAACTATTATCGCGCTTGGTAACGAGCGTATCCAGGAGCAATGTCTGATTGGCAAACGAAGAAAGTGAATCAGACAAATACACTTTGAATTTTGAATTGGGGGTAAACAAGCACGTAACCGGCACTGAGATGGTTTCTCCCAAACAATAATTGCTGTCATTTAAAACACCAATTCTAATGGCTGCTTCTGTTTCATTTTCCACCTTTTGACTAAACGGTTTCTTGGTATTGTCGACAAACCAATTGGCCGTATTATAGACTTTAAACACTTGCGTGAATTCAGGTTTTAAGTCGAGGGTATAAACAAATCCCATTTCTGTCCCTGCAGAGATATTTCCATAATATTCCGCAAATAAAACATGGTCAATTAAGTTGACTTTAAATCCATTTGGATTGTCCATCAATTTAAAACTTGTTAAATCAAATTTAGACGCATCCAAACTGTCATTCAACACCAAATAGGTATGGTTGTAATATTTATCGCTAAAACTGACTTTGTAGGTGATGCGGCGTTCTTGCTCCTGCACCTTGTACGTGTTCATACTGCTTTTGTATTGAATGGCCAGAACGGTATCGGTAAACACTTCGCAGATTTTAAATTGGTTGTTGTCAACTACACTATCAGCGCGCAAGAAAGCAGAATAACACATCAAAGAATTGCTTAAAAAAGAATCTTTATAGACTCTAAAATCAAATGGAATAAGCAAACTTGAATTTGCAGGAATACTGTCTAGTATCCAGAATAAAGTGTCCGCAGATTTATAGGTTGTTTTGCTGCTTTTAAAACCATATAATTTATGTGAGGTGTTAAGACCCAACAATACATTTTTTTCCGTTTTAAAACCCTTATTGCTTACCTTAATGTTTTGACTTAAAACTTGGTTTTGCTTTAGATGCGGTTTACTTAAAAGTTCTACTGACAAATCTTTGATTGCCGACTTTGGGCTTAAAGGGAAATCAAAGCCCAATTGAACCGTGTCTGCTTTCACTTGAATATTGTAAGAAGCAGAGCAATTTGCAGTATAGGCATCGCTGTTAATTTTCAAAACATCAGAACCTGTTTGACTCTGAATAAAATAATCGCCATTCTTGTCGCTTATGGCCAGCACTTGCTTGTTTTGCAAAAGCACTTTTTCATTGGCTAAAGCAAAGTCGCCCGCATCAAAAACACAATTGCTGTTGGCATCCACGAATACTTTTCCTTTTAGTCCATAGCGCTTGTTGTATGGCAAGTCTATAGTATAGGTGCTGTCGAAGTAAGTTTGCACAACTTTATCTGCCTTATCTGAATACCTTTCCAATTGAGAAGGAATTCCAAAAGTTAATTTGCCATAAAAAGGATTTAAAATCAATTGACCCAAGCTATCGGTTTCATATAGGGTATAGATGGATTTTGTATCCATAAAAAATTTAGCTTTAGAATAAACTTCAGTCCCATCTTTTATTCCATTATTGTTGCGGTCTTCAAACGTTCTTACTTTAACTTGGCAGATGGAATCTGGGGCAATGACAGAGAATTGAATGGAAGTTGAAAGTCCATGTTTCTTCATCATAAGACATCTTTTCTGGTCGGCAAAAAAGGACAAATCAGCAACTCTTTTATTGAGGTAATCTGCATCTGATGGGGTCCAGCAATAATGCAAAGTTTTTTCACGCGCATTTGAATCAAGGAGACTGAGTTTCCCAAAAGCTGGCGCTTTCACAACAGTTACAAGAACCGTATCACTCAAGGTCTGAAGTTGATCTTTATCATCCTTAACTGGAATATCGGCACAAAACTGCTCCCTTGCTTTTATGGTATAGTCTTTATTTTTTAGAATATATGGAACCCGTTCACCAGGCGAAGGCATTACGATGAAGTTATAGTCCCTCTTCATGTAACCAAGCAAAACAGATGTATTACCGGTTCGGCGGTATATGCTAACACGACAAACCATTGTTCCAACTTCAGAACAATTACTTGGTGTCGTTAATAAATTTCCGTTGTTGCTGTTAAATGTAAAACCACGCACAGGATTGAGGTTGGTATTTGCTTGACATGATGTTATATTGGGATTCCCACAATAGTATGTCAGTGGTTTGTAAGGATCGTAAATGGCTTCTTGGTTTTTATCTTCTTTTGCCCTTACCATCTCATACACCTGTGAATCGTTGCTTTGGAATGGCAGTGTGCGGTATGAGGTGCTATGGGTTTGTAAACAGTTTAGATAAGTCTCAGCTGGGTATATAAAATCATTGAACCCAATTTTTGCAGAATACTGATTCGCGTAATACAGATTGAGCATAGCCTCCACAAACATATTTCCAGGAGCGTATGTCGTGATTGCGCTGTTGCGGCAACATTGTGAAAACCCAAAATAAACCAAAGGCTTTGCCTGCGTTCCGAATAAGGCAAAAGCACCTGAGGAAAAATCTACGGTATCCAAAAAGGTATGTTTTTCATCCCCTTGATTAGAGCTCGTATTGGTTATACAGCCCCCTGCACAGGCAGATCCTTTTATCTCTTGGATTTTAACGCGGGTTAAACTGAGCACAATTTCAAATGAATCGTTGTAAGCAATAGTTCTTGGCGGCGAGTTCAATGAAATTCCTCGGCAGTCGCGGTATAATGCAACCGTCACTTCATACTTCTTTCCACTCAAATGCCTGTAATACACATCCCCACCAATAAAAGAACCGGCTAATCCTTGAAGAGCAAAGACAGTCAATAAAAAAAGCAGTGTTGGTATTCGCCTCATATCCTTAAGACACAAAAATAAATAATATGTTGCATTCTCAAGGTATAAATATTATCAATATGTTTTATTTCCTGCCATTGAGCACAATAATCATTTAAAAATTAACTAATTTTGCCCCACTTGGCACGGATAAAAATCAATATAAAAGATGGGACCATCAAACGTTCCGATAAAGTTTTAGGCATAGA
>CANFXY010000067.1 GCA_947451105.1 Bacteroidota bacterium
GCGTTACTTCGCTTTCTTCAACTCCTAATTTGTCAACGATGATTGACTTTACTTTTTCTGCTACTTCTGACATGATGTATTTTTTTTTGGTTGGTGCAAATAACTATATTTTTGAAATAAAATCACAATTTTTTTTCAGAAATTTATTGCCCACCTTTACATTATTGCCATTCTTGGGCTTGAATTTGGTAAATTTTAAGATAGATTTCAATAGAATTAGTTTATTTTTGAATGGTTAAATGAAATTAAGTATTGCATCACTTTTTCTGATTTGTTTTTCGAATCTATTTGCTCAAGATTCTCTATATACCCGAAAAATTATTGAAACCCTCTGCAGCAAAAAAATGTCTGGAAGAGGCTACGTTAATAAAGGCGATCAGCATGCTTCTGCCTTCATTGCAAAAGAATTTAAAACAATTGGTCTTAATGCTTTTGATAACAATTATTTTCAGGAGTTCGAATTCAGTGTTAATACTTTCCCCAATCAAGTAGAAGTTATATACAATGGCAAGACCCTTATACCAGGTGTCGATTACCTTTTAGACCCCAGTTGTCCTTCGCTCAATTTTAAAGGCCGTGCGCATTACATGTCTGCTCAATCTCTTGATTCAGCTGAACAATACAGCAATTGGGCAGGGAAAATAACTGCAGCTGTATTAGATACTTTTAATGCTAAGTACTTTATGGATGCAGCCATTAATTTAAAACACTATGTTTCTGATCCGAGAAACCAACTGATTGTCAAATTAAGCAATGAAAAGTTGACCTGGTCTTGCAGCCAAAAACAATCCAAGGTGCCTGTCATAATTCTTCGATCTGATGTTTATAACAGAGACACAATTGCCATTTTTGAAGTTAAGGTCAAAAGTATTTTTATTAAAAAGAATATATCTCGAAATGTTGTTGGATATATAGAAGGTTCGAAATTTAAAGACAGTTTTGTATACGTTACCGCGCATTATGACCACTTAGGCATGATGGGCAACAAAACCATATTCCCCGGCGCCAATGACAATGCAAGTGGTGTTGCCATGATGCTCAACTTAGCGAAATATTTTCAAACCAATAAACCCCAATATTCAATGGTTTTTATTGCTTTTTCTGGAGAAGAGGCAGGTTTAATTGGTTCACACCATTATGTTGAACATCCTTTAACCCCCTTGGCTAACATTACGTTTTTGGTCAATGTTGACCTTATGGGTAATGGTTCTGATGGTGTAATGGTTGTTAATGGAACCATCAATCCTGAGGCGTTTCAAATGCTTAAAAAAATTAACGACAAAGAAAAATACTTGCCCGAAATTAAAATAAGAGGGAAGGCTGCGAACAGCGACCATTATTGGTTTGCTCAATCAGGCGTACCTGCATTTTTCTTTTATTTAATGGGACCTTATCCTTTTTACCACGATGTCAACGATAAAGCTTCTGCTTTACCGCTCACTAATTTTGACCAAGCTTTTTTATTGTTTCAGTCCTTTATTTCTAAACTTCAAAACCAATAATTTGTTTACCATTAAAACCTTCACCTACCCAACGGATGCAGCAATTATGCAATCGTTTTTAGACGCTCAAGGCATACAAACATTCTTGAACAATGAAATCAATGCACAAGTAGATCCTTTGCTCTCAAATGCGCTTGGAGGTGTTCAATTAATGGTTCCTGACGAACAAGCAGAGCAAGCTATTGCCCTTTTGCGTGAAAATGGTTTTGAATTGGGAAATCAAGTCAAGGAAAATAAATTGTTGAAATGGATCAATAAAATAATGTCTGGGCAAAAGAAATAAAGCTGAATAATAATCTTTTATCGAATCAATAGGATTGGTTCGCTTCGGTATAATAAGCCGTCACACTTGATAAAATAAATACCGTTTGCTATACTTTCTGGAATTTCTATTATGACCTCACGGTTTGTAATTGTATAGTTGAAAACAGTTTGCCCTTGGGAATTAATAAGTTCTAAATACGTTGTTTTATTGGGCTCTATATTTATGTACAATTTCCCATTATTAGGATTGGGGTATACAGTTAAATTTTCTTGGGTATTATTTCTACTTATTAGAACGTTCTTGGCAAAATAAACCTTAGCTTTATTGGTGATAACAGGTTTTTGATAGTCAAAATATATTGACGCTTTATTGTAAATAGTATCTCCAATTTTTGCTTGTTGGTTGAGTTTTGTTCTGAAACTAACAAACCCGATGCTTTTAATTGAATCAATAGATTTTGGCGGCAGCATAATGTTTTTAAAATTCCAAATTAAACAATTGTTTCTAACATCTGGGATAATTGTTCCACCTTTGCTATCGCTGGTAATATGAATGTCTTTTAGACTAAATAAACTGCCAAAAGAATCAACTACACAAACATTTAATGCCGTGTCATTGCCTTCGTTTTGAAACCAAATGGTATAACTTATTTCCTTATCAATGTTAACCAGTTCATTTGGGAAGGCTTCTTTTATATTTGGGTCAAAAGCGGAAACGACAGTTTGAATTAATGTGTCAAAATTATTGCTGGTCTTTGAATCTATTGAAAATAACTTGGCATTGGTTTTTACCAAATCATTGAGAGCAAAACTATCAACTGCATAAATACAAGAATATAATAATTTGTTTGTCTGATTTGATTCAATAGATGTAAAAAACGAAAAACTAGTTTTATTTTGATTTAAAACTGTGAAATTCTCAAATTTTAGATCTTTGAGTTTAGGCATATGCTCAACTGTGATATTGCCACTGAATTTTGAGCCACTAAAATTGCTGATTTGGATTTCATATCTGCTTACAAATCCTTGTTTTGCCCTCTTAGCTGTATGGGAAATAATCTTAATTTTTACATCGTTCTCATTTTTCGAAACTAACCCGATGTTTATATTGTATAAGCTGTCAATCGGATTCATTAATGAATAATCTAATGCAGCCTCAAAACCATATTCATTGTTGGCACGTAAAATATAATTGTTGCCTTTGTTCAGTTCCATTTCATATACACCATCGCTATTGGAAATGGTCATATACCTATTGCCAACGTCATAAACCTTGCAATTTGCAATTATACCTTCGTTAATTTGTTTGATGCCATCATTATTCAAATCTTTGAATGTTGTTCCATAAACTTTAGGCTGCAACAAGTAATCAATGCCAATTATTTTGTTCGTTTTAATGACATAATCATCTTGCTTTACTTCAGTAATTGGGCCAGTAATAATATGCAAATAGCCGTCTTCATTGAAATTTAAATTAATGTATTGATTGGCTATCTTAAAACTTTTTAATTTTATAATTTCACTTCCATTAAATCTAAAAACATCAATTTGAGATAGGGTAGGATTCTGGAAGAATAAATACAAATTACCTCTTTGCTCAAATCCGCCTATGTAGTTGGTTGCATAAAATGAATCTTTTAATGCATAGGTAGTCCATGAATTGTTGTTTAAAAGCGCGATGCTTGAAATATAAATTAAATTTGAGGTAGGTATTATCAGAAGCTTTTTATTGAATGAGCTTATTGCCGCTATATGAGCAAATGGCACTTTTATTTGTTCAAATTCATTGTTTCTTAATACCGCTAGTTTTCTATAGGTCCTTCCAGAAATATCAATACTGTCGGGTGATATTTTGTTTTTATTGAAAACATATATACTGTCATTGGCGCTATTGAAAAAAACATTGCTAACACTTGATACCCCGCTAAATCCGTGGGGTTGTGTATTGCCTATTGGTCCCCAATTAAAGCCATCGTAATATACAATGCCATTGCATTTTACGCCTTTAATAGAGTCAAAATTACCCGTAAGCAGAATTTGGTTTTTAACATTCAAAATCTGTCTAACCTCGAAATAATCTTTGTATGTTTGATAGAGTTTAATTTGTGCAGATTCCCAATTTACACCATTGAAAACCAATACACCTGCACCCATGTTGTTTTCGCTGGAATCAAAACTTCCACTTATCCATATTTTCCCATTTACATGTTTAAGATCTAGAACCCTCGGGGCATCTATGCTTTGTTTATTGTATAGCTTTACTGGTTTACTATAAAGCCAGGTTAGGCCATTGTAAATCTGCAAACGTATTTGGGTAAATTCATTTCCAAAATTAAAACTTGAACTAACCGTATCATAATAAATTCCATATACATTTTTATTTGTATCACTGGTGCTTAAATAGTAGTTAATTCCTTGCTGATGGTAAAATGTACGAACATTCAACCCATCTCCAAATTTAGTAAAAGTTTGAGAAAACGAACACAATGAAGTTACGAGAAAGCTTATAATTATTAGTACTCTATACATTTTGTTAAATTTTGGGGATGAATGAAAATCCTATTGAAATAGAGGGATTAAAGTAAGTTGAATGATACGTTGACCCATCAAAGTTAGCAACTGCACTCGATTTAGTTCCATCTATTTGTAGAATCATTTTCATTTGAGAATTAATTTGATAATGGTATTGAAAACTTAAACTAGGGTATAATTTGTGCTTGGTTTTAATTTTTAATAAACTAAGATCTTCTTTTGAGAAACTAAAATCACTGCTTTTAAATTGATTGCTCAGTTCTATGTTTAAGCCTAAGCCAGCATAAACTTTGGTTTTATTTAAATTCAATACTTTGTAAAACGCTTCCACAGGCATGTTTACTGTTTGTTTGGTCGTTTTGATGTCCTGATTTACCCTGGGCGATGTGCTTATCGGACGCTTAAAATATCCGATTATTTTCCCATCAATACCATAAATTGGAATGTCTGTATAACTGTAATCAAATTCATTGCTGCTCTGCATATATTGATATTGGATGGAGGTTCTACAGTAGAATTTTTTACTTAGATTAATAGAAATCCCGGCCGAAAATTTTACACCTAAAATGTTTTTTCCCGTGCTTCTCCTATAATTGTCTAAAGCGTCTTTGTGTTGGAATTCTGAATTTTCAATTTGAACATTTCTAAGTTGTTGGTTTTGAAAACCAAGTCCACCATATAACTGAAAAATTTGATGATGCGGTTTTTTGTTCAATTTCATTTTTCTAAATCCTACCAGATGTATTGACTCAAGTGGGTAGTTTATTGTATTTTTAATTGGATAAATCTTGCTGTTAATTTCGCCAATGTCATCTGGTAAAATCGAGCTTAAATCATTAGACAATGCCGCAATAATACTTTGATTTTGGTTTAATCCTATCGTTGTGTTTTCTCTTGTTTGAGATAATCTTTCGGAAGCAGATGATTGGCTGTTGTGAAGTTTGGAAAGTGGATATTTTTCATCTACCTGAATTTTGGATTCGACTTTTTCAGTGGTTTTATTGCTTTCCTCTGCTTCAAATGTGAGCATGCTTATAATGGCAATGGCAATCAGAGATAAAAATAATATGATGGCCTTTCTTCTGTTTCTGTTTTTTGGTATGATTTCATCTAAGGATTTTTCAGGATCTATTTCCAACGATCCAAAACGATCTTTCAAAAACACATCTACTGGGTTGTGAAAGCCTAAATGCGCTAAAATGAATACCTCAGACTTTTTATCGGGTTCAATTTCAATTTCTTTTAAATCCTCTAATAGGTCATCAAGTCCCATCTTGAGTTTGTCCTGAATTACAACCCATGCGGATTCATTAGGCTCTGCTTCAAAAGAATGGAGCTTATCAAACAAAGATTCTATATCTGGAATTTTATTCTCCAAGTTTGATTTTTAATTCAGTTTTTAATTTTTCGGACAACAACTTCCTTGCTCTTGACAATTGAGATCTAGAACTCGCTTCTGTGATGTTTAGAATCTTTGAGATTTCTAAATGGCTGTGTTTCTCGATTGCAAAAAGGTTTATAACCAATCTGTACTTTTCAGGAAGTTGTTGCACCAATTCTAATGCATCAGCGCTGCTAAAATGGTTAATCCAATTTGCATTCTCATCTTCGTTTATCTCTTCGTCAATAATATTTAAGTCATCAGTTAAGCTTACCTCAAACTTTGACTTCAACTGCCTTTGTATATAGTTAATGGAAGTGTTTACAAAAATTTTGTACATCCAAGAGCTTAAACTTGATTGTCGTTTAAATTGTGGCAATGAATGGAAAACTTTAATAAATCCCTCCTGAAAAATATCATGCGCAACATCTCGATTAGGTGCATAACGCATACAAATGCCAAACATTTTTTTTGCATTACTTTTATACAATAATTCTTGAAAATAAGGATTATTGTTTAAACATCCATTCAATATGTCTTCCTCTGAATAGTCCAATATCTACTTTGACACAAAATAAAGAATATGTGGCAATTTTTTTAAAAAAATAATTGATTTGCTATTTTTCCATCTATTAATAACTGGTTTGATTTAAAAATAACATCAATTTGACCATCAATAATTTTATAATCCAGTCAATGTTATCAATGCTTACTCCATGTAAGGTTAACCAATTTTTAACCCTTTAACAAAAAAAGTCCAAACGCAATTGTTTGGACTTTTTTATAAAAGATAATTTTAAAATTAAACTTTAGATAAGGCAGACTCAATATCTGCAAGCAGGTCTTCGATGTCTTCAACACCAACACTTAAGCGCAATAAACCATCCACCACTCCAGCTTTTTCTCTTTCTGCTTTAGGGATACTCGCATGGGTCATACTCGCAGGGTGGTTTACCAAACTTTCAACACCTCCTAAAGACTCTGCTAAGGTAAATATTTCTACATTGGTAGCAAACCTCATGGCTGCCTCAAAATCATCACCCTTTAAAGTAAATGAAACCATGCCGCCAAAATCTCTCATTTGTTTTTTAGCAATTTCATGACCAGCTGCATCCTCAAATCCTGGCCAGTATACCTTGCCAACTTTAGGATGGTTTCTTAAATAATGCGCAACTTGCTTGCCATTTTCGCAATGTGCTTTCATTCTTAAATGCAGGGTTTTGATACCTCTTATAACTAAGAAACTATCCATAGGACCAGGGTTGGCTCCACAACTATTTAGTATAAAAGCCAATCTTTCATGTAAGGTTTGGTCTTTGGTAACCAAAGCGCCCATTACCACATCGCTATGTCCACCTAAGTATTTTGTTGCACTGTGCATCACGATGTCCGCGCCTAAGTCTAATGGGTTTTGTAAATATGGAGACGCAAAAGTGTTGTCAATGGCTAAAATTAAGTTGTGCTTTTTAGCAATAGAAGAAACAGCAGCAATATCAACTATTTTTAAGGTCGGATTTGTTGGTGTTTCAGCCCAAATTAATTTGGTGTTTGCATTGATGTACTTCTCTATATTGCTTGCATCGTATAAATCGATATAATGAAATTTGATTCCAAATGGCTCATAAATTTTAGAGAACATTCTGTATGACCCCCCATAAATATCATCACCGGTGATAACCTCATCGCCAGGTTTCATCAATTTAATAACGGCATCTACAGCCCCCATGCCACTGCTAAAGCACAAAGCATTGTTGCCATTTTCTAAGGCGGCTAAATTGTTTTCAAGCTGGGTTCTGGTAGGGTTTTTTCCCCGCGCATAGGCATAACCTTTATGCTTTCCTGGATATTCTTGTACGAAAGTTGACGTTTGGAAAATAGGAGTCATAATCGCTCCCGTCGTAGGATCAGGTTCTATGCCTGCGTGTAAGGCTTTGGTTCCGAATTTCATATGGCAGCAAAAATACGGAATTCGCAAATATGTATGTGACTATTTAAGCAATTTCTATTTGCTTCAGGTTTGGACTAATTACTAAACGGCCTTCGGTTTTTGCCTTAACGTCTTCCACAGTAACACCTGGAGCGATTTCCATTAGCACAAATCCTTCTTCAGTAATTTCAAATAATCCCAATTCACTTACTACTTTTTTAACACAGGCAATGCCTGTAATTGGCAAGCTGCACTCCTTCAATAGTTTTGACTCTCCAGCCTTATTTACATGCTGCATTGCCACAATAATGTTCTTTGCGCTAGCAACCAAGTCCATCGCACCACCCATGCCTTTCACCATTTTACCTGGAATTTTCCAATTGGCAATATCGCCGCGGTCATTAACCTCCATGGCGCCCAATACAGTAAGATCGACTTTGCCGGCTCTAATCATGCCAAAACTCATAGCAGAGTCAAAAAATGCTGAACCAGGAATAGTGGTAATGGTTTGTTTTCCAGCATTGATTAAATCTGGATCTTCTTCACCTTCAAATGGGAATGGACCCATGCCCAATAGACCGTTTTCAGATTGAAGAATCACTTCAACGCCTTCAGGGATATAATTGGCCACTAAGGTTGGTATGCCTATGCCTAAATTCACATAATAGCCGTCTTTCAGCTCTAAGGCAATGCGTTTAGCAATTTGTTCTTTTGTTAACATGGATGATTACTGCAAATCAAATGCTTTTTTGAAAATTTATTTTAAAAAACATTTCTATTTTTTTAAGTTACTCCAATCTAGCTTTTCTATGTAGTCCTTAGATTTTCTGATTTAATTTTTTAATATAACCTGATAGTCTATATCCGAGCGCCTTAGTTCATCCAAAAGCTCTGGACAAATGTCTACCTTCTTATCGCTGCTATACAATTCGAATTTATGGTTTTTACTTCTATTGCTTACCGTAAAGTTGATCGGCATCTCACCCTCAAATTTCTTAAATATATTTTCTAAGTCCTCTAATAGCGATTTACTTAAGTTTTCCAATTGCATATTAACACCAAGTCCTTTGATGTAGCGGTCTTTTACATCCTCCATTTTTTCTCCAGAAGCAATGTTTAATTCAAATGGCCTGCCGCCTTCTTTTTGCCATCTTGGCTTTTCAATTTTACATTTTAAAACAATAAATTGATTCGGATACAAAATGAGTCTTAAAGCATCAAATGAAGATCCAAAGGCAAAAAATGTAAATGAACCAGAATAGTCCTGCAAAGTAAACTTTGAATAGTTCTTTCCAGTCTTAGTTACTAAATTATCTACCCTAGACACAATGCCTGCAACCACAGGATTTGGCTTTGTTTTAACCAATTCTACAATGTCTTCAAGTTCAGTCAATTTGGTATTGGTTAATGCATCAAACTCAACTTTAAATGTATCCATAGGATGGCGGTTGATGAATATACCAACCATTTCTTTTTCCATTTGACATTCTTCTAAAATGGAATAAGACTCAGCTTTGGGTAGAGAAGGTTCTGCAAATGTTTCTTTGCTGCTCTCACCAAACAATGAGCCTTGGTTGCTTAAACTGTTTTCTTGGGTTCTTGCACCATAACGCAATGCAATTTCAATTCCACTGCCATTTTCGCCTTCTGCAAGATATTGAGCCTTGTGGTAAGTAGGATCAAAATCAAATCCACCGCCTTTTACCAGAGCCTCTAAGGTTCTTCGGTTCACATTTCTCAGATTGCAACGGGCGCACAAATCAAAAATGTTCTTGAACGGACCATTGATTTCCCGTTCTTCAATTAAGTTGATTGCGGGTGCCTCACCAACGCCCTTAACTGCACACAATCCAAAGCGAATCTGCCCTTTGCCATTTACAGAAAACAACATATCACTTTCATTGACACTCGGTCCTAAGACTGGCGTTCCCATGCGGTTGCATTCTTGCATCATTAAACTGATTTTTTCTATGTTACTGCTATTGTTACTTAACACGGCTGCCATATATTCAGCAGGGTAGTGCGCTTTCAAATAGCCTGTTTGATAGGCCACAAATGCATAGCAGGTCGAGTGCGATTTGTTAAATGCATACGATGCAAATGCTTCCCAATCCTTCCATACTTTTTCGCATTTCGCAGCATCAAGTCCTTTAGCAGCAATCCCTGACATAAATTCATCTTTCAATTTCATCAAATCGGCAAGGTTCTTTTTACCCATGGCTTTTCTCAATGAATCCGCTTTTCCTTTGCTGAATCCGGCAAGCGACTGACTGAGCAACATTACCTGCTCTTGGTATACCGTGATGCCATAGGTGTCTGCAAGGTATTCTTCTAATTCAGGGATGTCATAGCTCACTGGTTCAATGCCGTGTTTACGTTTAATGTAAGTCGGGATATATTCCATCGGACCTGGACGATAAAGGGCGTTCATTGCAATTAAATCCTCAAACTTATCCGGCTTCAATTCCCTTAAATATTTTTGCATACCAGGACTTTCAAATTGGAAAGTACCAGTGGTTTCAGCCTTCTGATACAATTCAAATGTTTTTAAGTCATCCAAAGGAATGTTGTCAATGTCAATAAGCACATTGTGGTTTTTCTTTATTAACTCCATGGCGGTCTTAATAATGGAAAGGGTTTTTAATCCCAAAAAGTCCATTTTAATTACGCCAGCATCTTCAATTACCTTTCCTTCAAATTGAGTAAGCAGTAAATTCGAGTCCTTCGCAACTGCAACAGGCACAATTTCTGACAAATCTTTTGGTGCAATAATGATACCTGCAGCATGCACACCTGTATTTCGCACCGAACCTTCTAAAAGCATTGCTTGCCTTAATACTTCACCTTCTTTTAGGTTTTTCTTGTCACTGTGCCACTCTCTTAATTGTTGTACGCCAGGAATGTCCTCCTGTCTTAATAAGATGGTATCTCTCTCTTCTTGATCAGCACCTTCTCCATCATCTGCTGCATCCAATACATCTTCTTTTACACCTTCTATTTTTGCATTTATAACTTGCTTTAAAGTTAAGCCCAATGGACGGGAAGGAACCAATTTTGTTATATTGTTTGATTCATCCATGCTTAAATCCATTACACGGGCAACGTCCTTCAAGCTCATTTTTGCAGCCATTTTACCATAGGTGACAATTTGTGCTACTTGATTTCGTCCATATTTGTCTACCACATAGTCTATTACTTTTTGACGGCCTTCATCGTCAAAATCCGTATCGATATCGGGCATGCTTTTGCGTTCTGGATTTAAAAAACGTTCAAAAAGCAAATCGTATTTAATTGGGTCAATATTGGTAATACCTATACAGTATGCAACAGCACTTCCAGCTGCCGATCCACGACCAGGACCAATTACAACACCCATTTCTCTGCCTGCTTTAATGAAATCTGATACAATCAGAAAATATCCAGCAAACCCCATAGTTCTGATGGTAAACAATTCGAACTTGATTCTTTCTTCTATTTCTGCATCAATATCTCCATACCTGCGTTTAGCGCCTGTCCAAGTCATGTCTTCGAGAAAATCATCTTGGGTCGCAAATTCAGGTGGAACTGGGAAGTTGGGTAACAAGATATCCTTCTTTAAGTTCAAAGTTTCAATCTTTGATACAATATCCCCCGTGTTGTCTATGGCCTCGGGCAGATCAATAAACAATTCATTCATTTCGGCCTGGGTCTTGAAATAAAAATTGTCATTAGGAAATGCAAAACGTTTTCCTTTCACAAATTTATCGTCGTCACCGTCCAATTCAGACATCTTTGGGGTGCTTTGCTTCTCACCAGTGTTTACACAAAGCAATATATCGTGTGCGTTGTAATCTTCTTTCTCAACATAATGGGAGTCATTGGTCGCAATCATTTTGATGTTGTATTTTTGGGCAAATCCAATCAATACTTCATTTACTTTGTCTTGATCCTTTAAACCATGTCTTTGAAGCTCTATGTAAAAATCATCGCCAAAAAGGTCCAACCACCACTTTAACTCAATTTCAGCCGCGGCTTCTCCCTTTTTCATGATGGTCTTAGGGATTATTGCACCCAAACAGCAAGATGTTGCAATTAAACCTTCATGGTATTTTTCAATTAATGATTTGTCAATCCTTGGCCATTTACTGTACATTCCTTCTATATAACCCAAGGAACATAATTTGGATAAATTTTTATACCCTTCAGCATTTTTCGCCAACAACAATTGATGGTGACGAACATCTTTATCTTCTTTTGTAAATGATTTCCTGGTTCTATCATCTACCATATAAAATTCACATCCAACAATGGCCTTGATTTTATCCGTTCCTTTATTGTGCTTCGCGGCTTCAGCAACAAAATTGAATACACCAAACATGTTGCCATGGTCTGTGATCGCAATCGCTTTCTGCCCATCGGCAACCGCTTTTTTGTATAAATTAGAAATAGAGGCGGCACCATCTAATAATGAAAATTGGGTGTGGCAGTGTAAGTGAGTAAATTCAGGCATTGGCGAAGTGAAACTTTATGTTGTAAAATTAATATTACACTTCTGTTTTTTATCGCTTGTTGATAAAAATAAAACTGTAAAAAAAAGATTTTTCTGCTCCCTAGATATTGCTAGGTTTTTTAATTTTTTGAATAATTTATGTAAAAGTGGAAATCCTTTCTATGGGCTAAGTTTTGTTTTTTGTCTATTAAAATTAGCAGTTGTTTTTAAATTATTTACTCACTGTAATAATCGCCTAAATCTAATTTTTTAACCCTAGCCCAAATTGATCCTTTGCTGCGGCCAAAAATATGTGCAAGCTCTTGTATGCTTCTACCTTTTTTAAATAATTTAATTAATTCTGCATCCAAGGCAGGCGTCCACGTTTGATAAGATTCTTTTGGTTTTGCTTGTCCGCTGCTTTGTCCAGAATCAAATTTATTGAAATTGTTGTAAGCCTTTTTCTTAACAGTATTCTGTTTTTCAATGCTAATTTTTTCCGGCTTTTTAATGACGTTAATGCTTTCTAATTGCGGAAATCCTTTTGGTAATAAACCTTCTGGGATATGCAAAATGTTCTTTGTCCTCGTTACCGCGACATAAAGTAAATTGATGTCTTCATGGATTTTTGCGGAATTATATGACCGGTCTAAATTGTTTATTTGTTTGTCGATACTTTCCTCCGTTATAAAATCATCAACCAATAAAACCTCATCATATTCCATGCCTTTGCTTCTGTGTACTGTGGAAAATATCATCTCTGCCTGATCTTTTTCTGCGTTTTCAACATGTTTGCTTTTGATGTTTTGCAACAGGTCATAAATCTCATTTCCATATTCATTGACAATTTCCAACATCATCGATAATTGCCTGTCCTCAGTGTTTTCAATATACTCTTCTAATTCCTCTATGCTTTTCATATTGCTAATCAAAGCGTCTTTTATTAAATGTCTTTTTCCGGTCGATAAATTCAGAACATCATACAAAGAAGCGCCTTCATCTGCATAGGTATATGAGTGTATATTTCCTTCAAAATAAATCTTCTTGACCTTTGGGTTTTCTGTAATAAATTCAATTGCTTTTAACAACAAGCCTAAATTTGATCGGGCTATGATTGCCCTTTGTTTTAATTTCTGGTTTATTCCATTGCCTAAAATGTCTATTGATTTGAATGGCCCCAAATAGGCTTTCCAATCCAAGACCGAAGTGGCCAAACGCGCAATGTTGTTGTTGAATCGGTAGCTGGTATTAAGAGAATAGCTAGGATAATCAACTTTCTCAAGTGAATTTACAGCATTGCGCCATCCATAAATTTGCTGGTGGGTATCGCCAACAATTACCTTTATTGAGCTTTGCTTCATGAATATATCCAACATGGCAGGTGAAGCATCTTGACCTTCATCAAATAAAATATAATCGTAGCCCAACTGTGTATTCATTAGTTGAAACTTTTTCAGATAAAAATCATGGGTAATGTCTATTTCACCCTTGTCCATCTTGGCTAAAAACAACCTGGTTTGCTGCTCAATGATTTTGTAATAATTTTCTACAAATTGTCTCGCTTTATCATCTAAGACATAGTCTAAATAATTTATTTCTTGAACCTTTAATCGATCACTGTTGCAAAATATGGAGACAAACTTATTGATATGATTGGAAAGAATGAATTCTGCATGTTTCTCTGCTAAACCATTTAAACCAATAATTTCGGACAATTCATGGATTTTGTAGCCTTGCAGTTTTACTTGGTATTGAAATGGAATTACGACATGCTTATAGGCAAGCGAATGCGCGGTTTCAATTTGAACGTTGTTGAGTTTTGCCTCCGAAAACCGTTTGCTTGCCTCCAACTTTACGGATTTGTTAAAAGCTATATAAAGTATTCTTGATTCTTTGGGTCTCGATTTGGCATATTCAATAACCGTTGTGGTTTTTCCAGATCCTGCAACTGCATTTATTTTGATGTTGCCTTTCGACTCGATTATCTTAATTTGCTCTTTACTTAGTTGCATCTGCCCTCATATTCTTACCCGTGAATATATAAAAAAACTTGCAAAGCAACAAGTGAATTAATTGAAAACATTCGTTTTGTTATTTTAATCCCAATTGCGTTAAATAGGGTTTAAAATCAATTGTATCGAATTGATACTCGAAACGTTTTCGGTTTTTAGAATAATTAACCACCACCGAAAAAGTATTTGAAGTCTCGGCCGCTACCATCAATCGGTAACGATTTTCTAAATA
>CANFXY010000068.1 GCA_947451105.1 Bacteroidota bacterium
GTTGTCCGACTTCAGTTTGTTCATTTCTTTAATGTTTGCAATGGTGGTGTTGTGCATCTTTGCGATTAAAGAGAGTGTTTGTCCCTTAGCGACTGTGTGGTATACTTTTTCGGTTTTTGTGGTGGTGGTAGTGGCTTGCTCAGTGCTGTTTGATGAAGCAGAAGATTCGCCTTTTGGAATCATCAAGACCTGGCCAATTTTAATAGACTGCTGAGAACCTTCGTTGGCTGCGAAAATATCTGCGGCAGGAACGCCGTATTTTTTTCCTATGCCATAAACACCTTCACCCTTGCTTACTTTGTGCAAGATGAATAGTTTACCGTCAACTGTTTTAGTTCCGATAGAATCATTTGGCATTGCAGATGCCGCAAATGTCATTGCAAAGAAGCAGAGAATTAATAGATGTTTCATCTTGCGTGTAAAATTACAAAGTAAGTTTATAAACTTCTTCTTTCTTACATTCTTTAGTCATACTTGTCTACAGGTGACAAAAATTTAGGACAAATCTTGAGGGTATCTTAATCCTTATATTTTACATTGTTTTTTAACTTCCTCAATCAGGTTTTTCATGTCTGTATCTGGGTTGTTAATTCGTATAAAATTGCCATGTCCATGCTTAGCCAATTTTTGTAAAAATTCAATCGCTTTTAGATCTTGTCCAAACCCAATGCTTGACAAAATAACCTTGTCTTGTCGGTATGATTTAGATGCCAGTTTGTACAAATCTTCATTGCTCATTTTACTGCTATTCAATAATCCATCTGTGGCAATAAAAACTTGGTTATTCCCATTCTGGATAAAATGTTTTCTCGCAAGTTCATATGCGATTACTAAACTTTGAGACCCGTTGCTTCCGCCACCAGCTTTCAAAGTGTCAATGGCACGGTCTATCGCGCGGCGGTCGAGTCCACTCAAGTTTTCAAATACCACCCGCACTTTATTGGTGTAGGTAATCAATGTAATGTAATCGCCAGGACGAATAACTGAAGTTAATTCTTTGATTGATTTCTTGAGGTAATTCAATTTGCCCGAATCGCGCATACTCCCGCTGATGTCGATAATAAAAATCAAATGGTTGGGTTTGTATTTGTAGGAGTTAAATCCTGAGTCGGTGTAAGCCACTGGTACATATACAGGCGTCTCAGGAATAATAATGCTGTCTTTGTCTTTCGGCTTTTCGATTGGCTTTTTCTCGGTAATTAAGATTGGTTTTTTTTCAGGAATTAATACCGGTTTTTTCTCTGTGCTGTCAATTATTGGGGTTAAGAAAATTACACAGTCGTGGTTTTTTTCTGAGTAGTTAAAGTCAATGGCGTTGCTGGTATATCCCTTTTTAGAAGCAAATACGCTCACAATGCCGTAATCAACTTTGCATTTGTAATTCCATGATTCAAAACCGGGGACACAGTTGTAATCAATGTAATTTCTTTGAACTTTAACTTGGGCTATTTTTATAATTTGTTGGGTTTTGGCATCGCGCACTGTTATGCTTAATGGAATCTGATCGTTATTCATAGGCCGGCTGTTTTCAATGGCAGGACAAATGTTGAAAGCCGTTTCTCTAATGGATTTAATGTTGCCTTTTATTTTTAAAATGGTAGGGGCGTTGCTGTTGCTGAAATAGAGAGGAATGTCTTGGTTGAAGTTGCCTTTCTTGTCGGTGTAATATACAATGCCTATACGCACACTGCTGCCCGCTGCGATGGTTTTGTTGCTGCACAATACGGCATAGTTGTCTTTCGGTTGGGTTGGCAATAAATAAATTGTTTTACCTCCCGTATTGCTAAACGTAAAGTAAGCGGTATCGTTGTTGAAATAAGTGATGTTGCCAAAATCGTGAACAGACTTGTCGGCTTGCAATTGAGCATTGGCTATAAACGGCAGCGATAGAATTAAAATGATAAACGATTTGAACATATTATAGTTTGAAACGAAAACTGTACCAAATAATTGTAAGGTAACAAAACTAAGTTTAATTGCGTTCTTTTCAAGTAGGAAAGGTTTCAAAAGTGACGATTTTTAACACATTTTTTATATATTTGTCATCTTATATATTTATTGAAATGTAGGTCTAAAACCCAATTGGATAATAAATGTTTATTGTTTTGAAACTTGAAAAATCGTAACTAAACGGACAGTTTATTTACATTGAAATAGTAAAAGTAATTTGGTCGAGCACAACTATTACCGCCTCATGGAGATTGAATCGTATTCTGATATAGAAACGGTTAAGAAACGCTATCGTGAATTGGCCAAGTTGTACCACCCGGACCGCAACCCTAATAACAAACACGCCGAAGAGTATTTTAAAATTTTGACCCAAGGCTATAATATCTTGTCGGAGCCTGACGATAAAATATTATACGACAATGCCCTCAAGGGGTATTATACAGCCAAGCCAAATGAAGTACCCAAGCCTAGTAAGGATGAGGTGACCAGAGAAAAAGTCAAGGCCCACAAAGAAAATAAACGCAAACGTTTTGTCGAAGAGTTTTTAAAAGCAGAAAATGAATTTCCGCACAAATACAGATTCCTCGTTTCAATGATGCTTTTTTTCAGTGGTATACTTATGTGTTACAACCATTGGTTTATCAACCTACTCAATTACAAAATTCTATACATCGTATTGGGTGGTTTTCTTTTTGGCTTTGGCGCATACCAGAGCGCTGAGAATATATACAAACGAAGAACCTTTAAGAAAGCCATGCGCATCGAACCTTATAACAGCGACGGCGGTTCTATTCGGATATTTTTATTCTTGTTTTTCGTCACACCCATATTGTTTTTGGGTTTAATGAAAATTACAAAAAAGGTTCACCTAACTTATTTTTACGAAACCTGTGATGTGGATCGGGTAAAGTTTTTAGCCAATGAATTGGAATATTATTACATAGTAAACGGCGAGTTGATTGCCCGAAGAGCAGATAAAATTCCAGTCGAAGCGTATTACGATATGTCCAAAGTGAAGGTAAGGTTCTCCAGAATCAATCCTGTAATCAGCGAATTGGTTACTGAGCCTTAATACACTAAAATGTTTTGGTGGTAGATCAAGTTTTCGCTCTCAATTTGAAGGGTAAAAACACCTTTCGATTCAATATGAATCAGTGAAAAGTCTGCATTTATTTCAAATTGGATTTCTTCTCCCAAGGCATTGTACACTTTGATTTTTTGAATGTCAAAAGAATGGCTAATTGCACAAACACCTGCGCTTGGGTTGGGGTAGACCAAAAATGGTGGTTCATTAGAGCTGGTCAAGTTTAATCCATATCCACCTCTGTTTGTGGTTCTGTAGATGCTGCCACCATCACCGACGATTAAACCAACATTGTTTTCAAAAAAGATAGCATTTAAGGACGATGCAGATCCTGTGATTTGCAGCCCCCTGTTGTTTAGGGGTTGGTAGGATTTTGAAATCAGTCCATTGCTTCCGCAGATAAACCCAGTGTCAGCATTGAAAAAGTATGCGCTGTTGGGGATTTTCATTTCTGTCATGCTGCTGCTAACAAAACTCTTGCCTCCATCATCGCTGCGCAGAATGATGTTTTGAAATTTCCCTACGTTAGCACTGTCGGGCATACCTCCGCATATAATTAATATGGAATCGCCAATGGCATTAATGCTGTTAAAATTTATTTTGCTTGCGAATTTTTTGTTTTCCCATAGCCTTCGGCTTATGTGTTTGTTGAGTATGTATCCACTGTCTCCAACTGCCCAACATTGTCCGTTGGGTAATATACAAACACTGTTTAATCGCTTGTTGGAAATAAAGGTAGTATCTACATTCCAAGTTTCACCCATGTTGCTGCTGCTAACCGCCAGCATGTCTTTACCCACTGCAATGCCGTTTTTTTCACTAAAATGAATGTCGTATCCATATGCTGCAGTGCGCACATATTTTTGAGACCAGCTACTTCCTCCATTGCTGGTTTTTTGTATGCGGGCATTCTCGCCAATGAAAAAACCAGTGTCCTTATTGATGAAAAACAACGCACGGATATTTTCAGGAATACTGAGGTTAAGGCTGCTCCATGTTTTGCCTGTATCGGTCGATTTTAAAAGGGCGCTGTTTTGACCTGCTGCATAAGCCGTGGCACCGACCATATGCACATCAAAAAGGTCTTTAGCATTGGATGGGTTGGCTGTCTTTTTCCATTGGGCTGACAAAGAAGCCGGTAAACAAAAAGTAATAAGAATAAAAATATAAGGTTTCATGCGCACTCACAAAGATAATAAAAATCTAAACTTGTGAAATTTGTTTTATGCATCGAACATCGAGTATGCAAATTGGGATATAGAAACTTGCGATAAATAAATCTTTAAGCCTTAGTATATTTGTGCGGTGAAACAAGCGTTGGTAAACGAAGATTATTACTTCGATAAAAATGGTTTTATGGTTTTTACGGAGGCCTACCATTTGAAGCGGGGAAATTGCTGCGGCTGTGCTTGCAAGCATTGTCCTTACGCACACAAAAATGTGCCAATATCAAAACGCAATTCAAATGGAAGAACAACTTGACCCGCTGGCTGAACAAATTATTTCTCTTTTAGTCTTTGAAGAAACCTTTGAGCAAATGGTTTCTGAATTGCCTCAGTATAGCCAATATGCTATAGCCGACGAATTGAAAAATTTAATAGTGAAGGATTTCGCGCGCCCTTACCGCGATATTGAAAACGATACCACCTCAGGGATTTTATATGATTCAGATCATTTAAAAGCCTATAGTTTTACACTCACAGCGCGCGGTATAACGTATCTAGAAAATAACTTAAAAGTAAAGTAAAAGTCACTTTTTTCTTAGAAAAATAGGTGTATTATTGCATGTAATGAAATTCGGTGCAATAGACATTGGTTCCAACGGAGTAAGGCTTTTAATATCAAGGCCTTTACAAGAAGATACACTAAAGCCTGAATGGAAGAAGGTTGAATTTACCCGCTTGCCTATTCGTTTGGGTGACGATGTTTTTAGCACCAAAGAAATTGGCAAAAAGAAAACTGAATTGCTAACCAAAGCGGTTAAAGCCTTCAGTTTGCTTTTGGATATTTACAATGTTGATTTTTACAGAGCCTGCGCCACCAGTGCCATGCGCGATGCAAAGAATTCAGAAAAGATTGTCAAATTAATTAAGAAAGAAACTGGAATCACCATCGATATTATTACGGGTAATACAGAGAGCAAATTGATAATGAACGCTTTTTTGCATTTATTGCCCAAAACTGAAACTTTCTTACACGTGGATGTTGGAGGAGGAAGTACTGAGTTGACATTGATTCAAGAGAATAAAGCCTTGGTGGGTAAGAGTTTTAACATAGGCACCGTTAGAGCGAGAGAGAATAAAATCAAGCCTGAGGAGTATGATAAAATGCACGCTTGGATAAAAGAGCATGTAACCTGGGTGCCTAAGTTGAAAGGTGTCGGCACGGGAGGCAATATTCATAAATTTGGAGAACTTGCCGGTGTAGCCCAAGGCAATTATATGAAGCTTCAAAAGTTGATTGAATTAACTGAAGATATAGAAGCCATCGACTTGCATGAAAGGGTTTACCATTTGAAATTGAACCCAGACCGGGCAGAGGTAATTGATGTGGCAGGAAGAATATATATGGACATTTTTGCCCGCACCAATATCTCCGATATTTTAACTCCTTACCACGGACTGAAGGACGGGATTATACAGGATTTGTGGGAGCGTTTTTACACCAAGCAAAAAGACTAGAATTTCTTTGCTCATCGACACAAATCCGGTTTAAATATGCTTTTGTCGTTTTCTCTTAGTTTATTCTCGAAATTTCTTCGGTTTTTAGTCTAGAAATGCTTACTTTTGCACCCGTTTTAGAAAGACCAATAACAGAAAAATGACCAACAAAACCTTCACCATGATTAAGCCTGACGCGGTAGCAAACGGGCACACTGGAAACATCATCAACGATATTATTGCAGCAGGCTTTAAAATCGAAGCAATGAAATATTTACAATTGACTCAAGCGCAAGCAGAGGCATTTTATGCTGTTCACAGCGAGCGTCCATTCTTTAGAGACTTGGTTAACTTTATGATCAGCGGGCCTATTGTAGCTGCTATTTTAGAAGGCGAAAACGCAGTTGAAAATTTCAGAAACTTAATTGGCGCAACCAACCCAGCAAACGCTGCGGAAGGAACCATTCGTAAAAAATATGCAGTAAGCATTGATGCTAACGCAATCCACGGTAGTGACAGCGACGAGAATGCAGCAATCGAAGGCAACTTCTTTTTCTCATCTTTCGAACGTTTCTAAACCCATATTAAATTCATTTAGAAAAGCATCTACGAAAGTGGGTGCTTTTTTTTGTTATCTATAAGGATTGCTTCCTTCCTCCCAATTCCGTAAATTTGTATTTTTATAATGCTCATCAGGGCGTGGTAAAAAGTAAATTCTCAGCGTATGAAAATCGGTTTATACTCCAAAGTCGTTAACACACCTCGACAAATTAAGTTGATGGATGACATCATCGGTTTCCTACTCTCAGAGCAGGTTGACTTGTATTTGCATAGCTATTTGGCTTCCTGCCTCGAAAATAAATACGGATTGCCTGAGTTCGAATACCTCAGTAAGAAGAATGCAGAGCTTGATTTTTTGATCAGTGTAGGCGGCGATGGTACCATACTTAGTGCGGTTGAAATTACAGGCGATAGCCAAGTGCCCATTATTGGTGTAAACACGGGTCGCTTAGGTTTTTTGGCCAATGTGTCAACCGATGGTTTTATTCAAGCATTCAAAGAACTTAAAGGGGGAAATTATTCATTGGATAAACGTTCACTTTTACAACTTGAAAGCAATGCAGATTTGTTCCGTTTCAATTACGCACTCAACGATTTTGTTTTGCATAAAAAGGAAACCAGCAGCATGATCACCGTGCATGCCTTTTTAAATGGCGAACCTTTGAATTCATATTGGGCAGATGGTTTAATCGTATCAACGCCAACAGGTTCTTCTGGTTATTCCTTGAGCTGTGGTGGTCCTATTTTGTTCCCCAAATCATCAAGCTTGGTGGTAACACCTATTGCACCGCACAACTTGAATGTAAGACCGGTTATTATTCCAGATGACCAGGTTTTGAGTTTTGAAATTGAAGGACGAAGCGCCAATTTTTTAGCCTCTTTAGACAGCCGCTCGGTAACCATCGATCAGACCATACAAATGGCTATTCGCAAAGCCGATTTTCACATCAACTTGGTGCGCTTTGAAGGCGATACTTTTCTTAAAACATTGCGCCACAAAATGTTGTGGGGAATGGACAACAGAAATTAAAATTCGGGCTTTTAGAAGCTCAAAAAATACCTTAAGTTTGTTGTCTTATGAAAATCATTTCATACAACGTAAACGGCATTCGTTCTGCCATGAGTAAAGGGTTTATCGATTTCTTAAAACAAGAAAATCCCGATACGGTTTGTCTCCAAGAATTAAAAGCACAAGAACAAGATATTGACCAAGCAGCCTTTGAGGCTTTGGGTTACAATTGCTATTGGTTCCCAGCTGAAAAAAAAGGCTATAGTGGCGTAGGAATTCTAAGCAAAGAAAAAGCCAAATCGATCGTAAAAGGGATGGGGCATAAATTATTTGATACAGAAGGCCGTGTCATTAAAGCTGTATTTGAAAACTGCGAAGTCATCAGCGCATATTTTCCTTCGGGAACCACTGGTGATATTCGCCAACAAGTGAAGTATGAATTCTTAGAAGCCTTCCACGAGTTTGTTCAAAGCGATCCCAACAAAGACAAGTTATTGGTGTGTGGCGATTACAACATTTGCCACAATGATATAGACATTCATGATCCAGTAGGTAATAAAAATTCAAGTGGGTTTTTACCAGAAGAAAGGGCGTGGATGGACCAATGGTTTGGCAGCGGCATGAACGACAGTTTTCGCCTCATTAATCAAGATCCTCACCATTATACATGGTGGAGCTTTAGGACGGCTGCACGTGCCCGCAACAAGGGCTGGAGAATCGACTATATTTCTATCGGGGATACGATTCGCACCCAACTAAAAGACGCTGGTATTTTAAGTGCCTATGTGCACAGCGACCACTGCGGATTATTCGCTGAATTAAAATGAATTTCTTAAAGCGCTTATTGCCAAAGTCCTTGAAACAATTTCTGTGGTTTGTGTTCAAAGCACCGCAACGAAAATGGATTGGATTTTCGACACTAGTAAGCGACTTTAAAGCATGGGTTTCAAGCAGACTAAAACCAAATAATTTACAAGCAATTAGCATTTGTATTGGGGTGAAAAACCGCAGTGACAATTTACTAAACCATGTTATACCTTCTTTGAATGCTTGTGCGCACAAAGACTTAATCGAACTATCCGTATTTGATTGTGGTAGCGATGATATACCAAATTTAGAAACAGAGATTCGGAACTTATGGAAGGGTAAATTGGTGTATACGCAGCTTGAACAAAAGTTTGCCCGTAGCATAAGTTTTAACGCAGCAGT
The DNA here is from genome assembly GCA_947451105.1 of Bacteroidota bacterium. Taxonomy (GTDB): domain Bacteria; phylum Bacteroidota; class Bacteroidia; order NS11-12g; family UBA955; genus JABMMZ01. Next base: position 8,474 of record CANFXY010000068.1, read on the forward strand.
TAAACAAAGCACCAATCCATTGACTTTGGTCTGTGATGCCGATATGTCATTGCCAATAGATATTCTTGAAAAAGTTAACCGGTATGCAGGAAAGCATTCGGCTTGGTTTCCTCAAATATGGTTTACCCACCAAGATGGAAGCGGTCATTTTATGTCTGAGGGGACAGGCATCATTGCAAGCCAACGTCAACAATTTCTAAGCCTTGGTGGCTACGACGAAAACATAACAGAATGGGGTAAAGAAGATTGGCTATTGTTTTTCGAGTACTATAAGAACGGAGTCGGCTGTATCCGCAGCAAAGAAAGGGACTTCGTTCACCATTACCACGAGAGCTTGAAGCCGGAGGGATTTGTACCCTTGTTTTAAGCAGGGCTTAAAACAAACAACAGCAAGAGGGCTGAGTGGAGTAGGAAATACGAGGAGATCTCGAAATAAGATAAATAAAAAATACGATTACATGTTGTTGGAATACTCGCAAGCTCATGAGAACGCTGCCGCTAAGGTCCCTGCCAACAACCCCAACAGTGGGATGATAAAGTAGTTGTTTACGATTCTTCGAATATCAAAATTTTCGTATCTTTAAGATATGAAATCACAATTTAACGAAATATTATTCTTTACCGCAACCAATCTAAATTGGATGCCTCTATTACAAAGTAAAACAAATAAGAATTATATTTTAGACTGTTTGAATTATCTATCTAAGAATGATAAATGTAGAATATATGCATTCGTTATTATGCCGAATCATGTTCATTTGATTCTCGATTTAATTTCTATGGACAAATCTTCATTTCAAAACAGTTTTTTGGGTTATACAGCTAAGCAATGTTTAAATCACCTGAAAAAGACAAACTCAAAATATCTGCCAGATTTAAAATCAACCCAAAATGATCGTCAATTTCAATTCTGGGAGCGTAATCCTTTTTGGACTCACATTCAAAATGAAGAGTCATTGGTTCAGAAAATTGGATACATTCATTTAAATCCAGTTCGCAAAGGTTATTTGAAATGTAAAACTGGTAGAGATTACTTTTACAGTTCCGCAAAGTCTTATACCGACAAAACTTCGTGCTTTGATTTTTTGCACTTAACCTGCCTAAATTATGAATGGAGGTAACGCACATTTAGAGACGTAAACAACTATAGGAGCATTTTTTTATGGCGTTGTTGGCAGGGAACTTTTCTCACGAGCGAAGGGAGTATTCCAACAACATGTTTCCTAGCTTGCAATTCCCCTTACTGAGCATTCAAAAATGACAATTGTGCCATTTCTTTTTCTTGCTCATTGCGTATGCCAAGACCAAGATCGCCAGCATTGCTTACATAAAATGCAAGTTCTTTTAAACTGGTGTATAAATCGTGGGCGAAAGCAGGGTCAAGTTTTGGGAAAATATCATTTAAGCCTTTCAACATTGAGATTAACATTTCGTTTCTTTCATTGGTTGATTCAGGTAGTGCGCTGATCAGCATTTCTATGCTTTCTTCTGTATGTCCATCAACAGTTTTGTATACGCCACTCACATCGCGGGTTTCAGAATAGGTTTTGATGTGGATGATCTTAACGGCTTGTTGAATTTCACTAGGCGTGAATTCACCATCAGAACCAGACACCAAGGCTGAAATTAATATGGGTGCATTTACAATTAAGTTTTTTTCTGTTGACGATAAATGTTCTATTTTGCTGAGCATACAAATGTTTATATTACTTTTGCAAAAGTACAATTTTTTAGCTTTGACACAATGGTAGAAATGGTGAAATTTTTTTTGAAGGAGGAATGGAAAGGCAAATACGCTATTGTCGGTGCTTTTCTATACATCTTCACCGCTGTGCTCATTACATTTTTAAGCTTGCCGGGAATGGACAAGCCCCATTTTAGCGCCATATTCTGGATAGTAGTGGTATTCACCACCCTGCAAGGTATCTCTAAAGCTTTTATACAAATGCGAAAAAACAATTTCGTTTTTTGGCATCAAATCTGTTCGCCTGTCGATTTTTTAGCCGCACGTTTAATTTGTTCGGCCTTCTTAATGTTGGTCTTTACGTTGTTTGCTTATGCTGTTTTTACGCTAATGCACGGTCAAGTTAGCGAAGGTGGTCCGAGTTTTCTTTTGGTTTGCTTGGTTACCGGCTTAGGTGTTTCATCGATTTTCACCATTAGCAGCAGTATAGCCACCAAGACCGACAACCCTGGTGTTTTGCTTCCTGTGCTAACCTTTCCTGTGATTTTACCTTTAATTTTAATCGGATCCAAGGCTGGCAAAAAAGCCATAGACGAACTTGGTTTCTCTGTTTTATTACCCGACCTCTTGGTGCTCATGGCATTCAATGTTTTAATTGTTGTGATGGGCTTGGTGTTGGTTAAGTTTATATGGAGGGAGTAGCTCTTCGCTTTGCGAAGAGCTACTCCACAAGAGCAAGAGCCCAGTGGTAGAGTATTCCACTCCCCATGGCAGAATTCGCTCAAAGCCGCGAATACGCCATAGGGCAGGTCGTTCCATAAACACCACGGGCTTTTGCAAGGGGGAGGCGGTCGGAAATACGACGAGATTTCGGAAATGTAATTGATCAAAAAATACGATTAAATGTTGTAGTGGGGTTTCTTTTAAGTGTAATATTTTACCTTGCGAAGAGCTACAGCACAAGAGCAAGTGCCCAGTGGTAGAGTATTCCACTCCCCATGGCAGAATTCGCTCAAAGCCGCGAATACGCCATAGGGCAGGTCGTTCCATACACACCACGGGCTTTTGCAAGGGGCAGGCAGTCGGAAATACGACTAGATTTCAATAGCAATAGACGAAATAAGATTGAAACTCAAGCTCAAAAAATCTGTTTTGCTACTATATTAATTATTTAACGAAGTGATGAAATATTTCCGATTGCTTTCCTCAAATCTGTTGCTACTCCCTTCGGTCGTGAGAACGCTGCACTTCGTTCCGCTAAGTTCTTGCTGTAGTTCATTATTGAGCTTTCAGCTCAATAAGCGTAGTCCGTCAAATACTCATACTCATGCGTCAACTTGCCGTCTTTGCATATGCAGGCGTTGTCAATCACTGCACTTTCAGTTTTGAGTAGTTCAGGTACTACGTATTCGATGAGCATGGCGCCGAAGCCTTCGCTGGCATCGCGGGGTAATTCGGTTGGTAGATTGCCCACAGCCATAATGTCTATGGTATTTTCTTGGTATGGCTCACACATACTCATTGACATTGGGTCGTAGCCAAATACCGGGTCAAATATTTTGGTGTCTTTTAATGTAATAGGGACACCACCGTTTACGTCGCAGCTGATGTCCGCAATCACTTTGGTTTTGAAGGTGCTCAAGCGGGTGTCGTTTTCTGAAAACAATCGGTCCATGTGCTCGTCCCAATAAATGCCATTGATTAGCATGTCGCAATGTGGTAAGTAGTATCTAAAAACGCAGCGGTAGCGGGTAGGGTCGTGGTGGAAGTCGCTTCTATCGTATGCCTTGCCATCGATGCGTTCGTATAGGTTTTCACTTAACAAAACGGCAAACACAGGCTCTGAAAATATCTTGGTTAAAATATCTGCAGGTGTAACCTGTTTGATGCCCGCTTCATGCAAAAGTTCAAGCGCACCCAATGATACACGTCCATTGCCTGTAAGGATGATTTTTATGTTGGGTAAAACTGCTTTTTTTAGTTCGCGTTTAAGTTCTGCATAGTCGCTGCATTGGTAAGCAGGTTTTAAATCGAAGCTTTTGTATTTCTTACCCCAAGTGATAAATCCGTTGTAAGCACCAACCACGCCCGCAAAACGGCCAAAACCAAGTATGCGGTCGCCATTCTTCCAACGCAAAGTTTCATAATCGATGAGTTTTATTTTCTTTTCAATAAGTGCATGCATTAAGCCTTTGTTGTGGGCTTGTTTTTTAATGGTATGCGAAAAGAATAAATAGGTTTTATTGGCAATTAATTTATCGGCTGGAACCTCTTTGATACCGAATAAAAAATCGCAAGCGCTCAGGTCTTCTTTTATCTCAACCCCTACTCGGGCGTATAGTTCATCTGAGAAGCATCGATCGTTCGACGATTGAATGCAGATGTGCAATTGCGGGTAGCGGGACTTTAATTCAACACACTGAGCAGGCGTGAAAGCCACACGTTTATCAGCGGGTTGTTTTTCTTCACGAATGATACCGATTGAGATGGACATTGGTGCAAAGATAGTGCAAAGGAGCAGCAAGAGCAAGAGAATTGAGCATGGCAATCGATTTCAACCAATAACTTTTTTCAAAAAACAGCTATCGATTAAATGAATTTTTTAAATGGGTTTTAACTTACCCTTCCTTTACAAGAAAATCGCAAAAGATCATCGTTTAAAATATCGGATCTATTAATGCCAGTTCTGTTTGAAATCATATTCATACAGATGTCTCTCCATGCGCCCGGTCCATCGTAATACATTTCATGGTCAAGTTCAAATTCTATTTCCTTAACTGCTGATAGATTTCCTTCTTTTGTTCTGTGTCTATATTGTACCTTGTGCTTATACATAAATTTATTTTTTGTTCTGTTCGACAAATATATAGAATTTGTATTATTTTTTTGGGAGTTGTAAAATTTAATGTGATTTTTTTAAACTGTATTTAGTGTGAATGAGAATGTGAATGTGAGAGTGAAGTACAAATGACTGTGAGAATGATCGCATTCGCTCTCACTCTCACTCTGTCATTTGTGGAGCTAGAATTACTAATTTGTAGTTCCTAATTTTTGGGTGTGAATAAGAACACACAATTGAATTCACTTTTTCAAAGCTTTTTATTAGAGCGAAAGAGAATGTGAGAGTGAAGTACAAATAGGGGAATAACTTTGTTGTTCCCGAGGTGGAGGACCTAACAAGAACATTCATTTCAATGCGCTTTTATTCAAAAGCTTTTTTTAGTTTTAATCCTGCTTATGAAAGAGGAGGTGTCCCCTCAGCAGAGCTCCTTCGTCGCACGCTACGGGTCTCACCCTGTAGCGTGAAAATCCTGACCGAATTGCATAAAAAAACCCTGATTTTAGTTTCAGGGTAGAGAAAAAATAGGTGTCCCCGTGATAGTACCTTCCGCTATGCTGCAGGTGCATCACGGGTCACACCCCGTGTTGTGAACCCTGAATGAAATGCATAAAAAAACCCTGATTTTAGTTTCAGGGTTCTCTAACACGGGGTGGAGCTGGAGGGAATCGAACCCTCGTCCGAACTAGGAAATGATGGCGCTTTCTACATGTTTAGAAACCATTAATTTTCGAGTTGAGGAAGCTTGGCTTCAAACCTTGCCACAACCTTATGCTACTTGTAATGCAAACAGCCGCTGCAACACTGCTTACATACCCGGGTATGTCGAACACCGTAACCCGTTACCGACCCAGACAAGGGCAACGACAGTGTATGGAAATTTACTTAATCACCGATTAAGCAGCCATTGCGAAGTTATTTTCGCCTCTTGAAGTTTTGAGTGTTGAGATTA
>CANFXY010000069.1 GCA_947451105.1 Bacteroidota bacterium
GATGCTGAAAGCATGAGCAATGCAGTATCTGTATACCCTAACCCTAACGGTGGCAACTTTAACGTAAGTCTATCAGCTGAAATCAGCGGTGACATGACAGTTAACGTTTACAACACCCTAGGTGAATTGGTTAAAACCATCACTGTAAATAGCAAGTCAACTAACGTTGATATGTCTGAATTCGCTTCAGGTGTGTATGTTGTGAAAGTGATCGCTGAAAACCAAATCGCTACTAAGAAAATTACAATTGCTAAGTAATTAGTAATCGAAATATTTCACAAAAAAACCCTCGATATTAATCGAGGGTTTTTTTTGTGCTCATAATTTTAATGATAAAAAAAACCTGATGGTCAAATCAGGTTATACAAAAATAAATTCAAAGCAACTAAAACCTGAAGACTTCCCGCGCATTGGCCGTCGTTTTATTCGCTATTGTTTCTACACTTACACAAAACACATCCGAAAGCTTTTCAGCAATTAATGGAATATATGAACTTTCATTTCTTTTACCACGGTGGGGCACTGGAGGTAAATATGGCGAATCTGTTTCCAATACGATATCATCTAAACTCAATTGTTTCAATACCTCTGGTAGGTTCGAATTTTTATACGTTAAAACGCCACCTATTCCCAATTTAAAACCAAGCTTTATTATTTCAATTGCCTCCTCAATTGAACCACTAAAACAATGGAATACACCTCTAGGCTTTTGTTTCATTGATTTTAATGCAGAGATTGCTTCATAGGTGGCACTGCGTGTATGAACTGAAACACCCAAATCTAACTCAGCAGCCCACGTGCATTGTTGCAAAAAGGCATTTTTCTGTTCTTCTGCAAAAGTTTTATCCCAATAGAAGTCCAACCCGATTTCACCAACGCCATAGTATTTATAATCAGAATACAATTCAGCCTCTATAATGCTCAAATGCTCTTTGTAATCTGCAGAAACAGAGCAAGGATGCAAACCCATCATTGGCAAGCAATTCTCAGGGGCCAAACTAGAAAAGTCTTTCAAACGGATAATTGTGTCAACATCAATGTTAGGGAGTAGAATAGTCTTTACGCTTAAATCTAATGCCCTATTGATGCTTGCTTCTCTATCTGAATCAAATTCTTCTGAAAATAAATGTGAGTGGCTATCTACGAATTCCATATTACCAAGTCAATTTTTCCTTATTTAAAAAGGCCGAAATACCTTTTTTACAATCATTGCTTGCCCGGGCTTGAGCATTTGCTGCTGCTGCCATTTCTAATTGATCATCCAAAGAATGACCTTTAATATTGTTCAAGAGTGTTTTGGTTAAAGTTATCGATTCGGAAGATACCGTTTTAACTAATTTTAAAGCAAAATCAAGAACTTCTTTATCAATTAAGTCAGCATCTACTATCTTGTTTACCAAACGCATTTCTTTGGCTTCTAAAGCGGTATAAACGTCTCCAGTTAGTAACATTTGCTTTGCAAGATTTTCGCCAATCTTAGGGCTTAAAAAAACCGATACTATAGCTGGTATAAAACCGATCTTAACTTCAGTGTATGCAAACTGTGCTATTGGACTTGCAAAGCAGAAATCACATAAACCGGCCAAACCACAACCTCCAGCAAAGGCAGGGCCTTCAACTTGAGCTATAGTTACTTTAGGAAATTCGTACAATGCTTTGAACATTTGCATCAAAGACTTAGAATCAGCAAGATTCTCATCATAGGAATTATTCTGAAGCTTTTGTAAATAACCTAAGTCCGCACCAGCGCAGAAGGCATCACCATTTGCTTTAATGACCAACACCTTGCAGTCTTCATTATCTTTTAAAGCATTCAAATGACTTAGCAGTGTAGCAGCCATTTCATCGTTCAAAGCATTGCGCTTCTCTGGACGGTTCAATGTAAGAGTTGCTATACGATTTTCAATTGTCAGTAAAACCATACTGCAAAGATGCTTAAAAAAGACAAGAAAAAAGGCGCATCATTTACGATGCGCCTTTCAAATTATTTAAAATGTATTATTCGTCACTTGGTTTACCACCTTTTTTCTCTTTAGGCTTCATAAACAAGAACTTGCCTTTTACAAATGCGGCAATCTTCTTAAGTGTTGTACTCATTCCGCCCATTACTGGTTCTTCTATGGTACTATCTACAGTAACCTTAACATTTTCTAAAACAACATCACCAATTTGCAATGAAGCGATAATTAGAACATTGCTCGGTAGTTTGGTTCCATTTTTCAATTTAATGGTCTCACCTTCTGTATCAAAGTCTTTTTTGGTAATTGCTCCGCTTTCCAATAGTTGGATAACCATGTCTTCAGTTATTAGAATTTTACGGCTCTTAACATCGAACTTCCAATTAACGTTCTCTTTGTCATTAACCATTGTTGGAACATATTGGTTGTTATTCTCAGTGATTAAGGCAACGCGTTTGTAATCTACCAATGAAACCCCAGTATCAACTGCAGCGACAGTACCGCCGGCAGTTGCTCCGCCTGTAGAACCTGCAGCTTTCGTTGCATTGCTTTCAATTGGACCACCTTTAAGTGCTTCTGTATTGATGTTTTTGAAGGTCATTTCACTTTCTTCAGCATTCAATGAACCATTCAAAGCTGTCAAAGCATCAACACCAAACACAAATGGATTTGCTCCGGCTGCAATTTTTACAACAATATCTGTAAATGTGTTTGATCTGTCTTTTGGACCAAAACGCAAGGTGCTTAATTTAACCGTTGCATTAGGTTTTAGTTTACCTGCCATGATTTCAGCAATGGTTATTCCAACCAAATGCTCAGGCTTAATTAGTCCTTTAGCAATAAGGGCTTTCAGTTCAGTTAAACTAATGCTGATATCTTTACCAGGACTAACCATTGAAGGACCTGTACTTTCAACTCCATTTGCTGCTGTTGCAACTAAGAAATTAGCATCTTTCTTAGTCATTTTAACGATGATTGGTTTAGAATTTACGTTATTGGCATCAGGACCACCAACTACTTTAACATTCGGGTCAAAGTTTACGTCTAACGTTTTGATGGTAGTTCTTCTATTTTCTTGGTGCTGGGTTTCTGTACAAGGCACTTTTACCGCGCCTTCGCACTTACAATCATTCACCAATTGTGATTCTCCGTAACCTTTCGCTAACAATCTTCTTGCATCAATACCTTTTCTAACAAGGTATGCAACGGCACTGTCTGCTCTTCTTTGAGATAAGTCAATGTTGTAATCGTATGATGAACGACAGTCAGTATGAGAGCCTAACTCCATACGTAGTTTTGGGTATTTCAACAATAATGGTAAAATTTTCTCATCCAAAATTGCAGCAGCATCTTTTCTGATTTCAGCTCTGTCCAAGTCATAATAAATTGGAACAGTCATGATAATAATTTGAGACTTTAAGCAGAAATCTTGCTTTAAAGTGGTAGAACTCTTGATGCCTTTGGTTGTTCTTTGAACCGGCATTGCATCAAAGTAATAAAGTTCCCTGTTGTCACAGTTAATTTCATAATTGGTTTTTTCTTTCAATCTGATTTTACCGTAGTATCCTTTATCGTTGGTCTTAACGATTATTTTGCTTGAATCTTTATCATTGGTGATAGTGATAACAGAGTTCTTTAAAGGCTTAGATAAGTTGTGGTTTTTGTCATCTGGCTCAGGTAAACATTCGTATACATAACCTTCGATTTCGATAACCAAAGGAGCCACATTAAATTCCCAAATATCAAAGTTGCCTTTTCCGCCATTTCTGTTAGAGGTAAAGAAACCGTGGTCAGGATTGGTATTATCGAAAGTCATACCGAAATCATCACCTCCACTGTTTAACGGTGCGCGTAAGTTTTCAGGTGCAGTCCATTCTGTTCCGCTGCCCTCAACCATAAATACATCTAATCCGCCCATACCTAAATGGCCATTAGAAGAGAAATACAATGAACCATTGTGAACGCTAACATATGGGAACATTTCATCTTTTTCAGTATTGATTGTTGGCCCAAGGTTGAAAGGCACTCCCCAAGATTTTGCTCTTTGGTTGTAGGTTACACACCAAATATCGTATCCACCTTCACCACCTTCTCTATTACTAGAGAAATACATGGTTTTTCCATCTTCACTTAAGGCAGGATGACCGTAGTCAAATGTGTCATCAACACAAAAGCCTAACATTTGCTCTTCAGCCCATTCAGTGCCACTTAATTTGGCTTGGAATAATTTACAAGAGGTTGATTTACCATCTGCACCGTTACATTGTGTATAATAGATGGTGCTATATTTTCTGTCAAAAACGCAAGAACCATCATTGTATTTGGTGTTTATAGTGCCCAATGCAATTTCTGGCTTTTCCCAAGTTTTAGCTGCGTTTCTTTTGCTTCCTTTTTTGGCTTTGATAAACCACATATCGGAATAACTGTTTCCAGTTTGTCCGTAGATTTTCTTTTTAGCAACACCACCTTCACGGTCTGTACTAAAATATAAAACATCGTCTTTTTTACCTGCAATCATTGGGCTGTATTCCATACCCTTGGTGTTAACAACCTTCAAGTTGGTAACTTTAAAACGGCTATTTGGCGCCTCTTTCTCCCAATTTTCAGCACTATCCAAAGCTGCAATTTTTGCAATTACGCGCTCATCGTTAGGTACTTCTTCTAAATATTTCTTAAAGTAATCACGGGCTTCTCTTTTTGCATCTGCATTTTTACCACCTGAAACCTTCATGTTCAAAACACCCAACTGATAGAGAGCCTCAGTATTTTTAGGATCTTTTTTTATAACTTTCTCATAAGCCTTGATGGCTTTTTCATATTCGTTGGCCATTCTGTAGCAATAAGCCGCCTCTTCGCGCGCTTTAGCTTGATCTTCTTTGGCATTTGGGCCTTTAACTTTAGGGCCAAGAATGGTGTATAAATCACCTGCAATCTTATATTGCATTCTGCTCTTTGCCTCATCGGCTTTAGAGAGACTTGAACCAGTACACCCGGTGAATAATACGGTAAAGGCTAATAAACCAGTACAGAAAAAAACGGTAAATTTATTCATGTGATTATTGATGCTTTCTGCTTTGTAAACGTACAAACCTAAATGAAAAATACTGATTTTACAAAAAAAATTTATTTTCTAACCTAGGTCTTTCGGTAAAAATTAACGCTTTACGTCAAAATTTATTGCAAAATTTAAAGATTGGCCTTAAAAAAATCGACGGCTAATTTCACACTTCCGAATTGAATTAAGAGCGATTTTGATTTTTCATAGTCTAAACCAGTCTGCTCAAGCACCATCCTTGTCCCTCTATCTATGAGTTTATGATTAGACAATTGCATGTTAACCATCTTGCTTCCTTCAACTTTGCCAAGCTTAACCATGGCTGTGCTCGTTACCATATTTAGCACCATTTTTTGAGCAGTGCCAGCTTTCATTCTGGTGCTTCCTGTAATAATTTCAGGTCCAACTTCTACTTCAACAGGAAAATCACTAACATTTCCAATTTTCGAACTTTTCGAGCAACAAATGCAGGCTGTTTTGATGTTTTTTGACCTACATGCCAACAATCCTCCATATACATACGGCGTGCTTCCAGATGCAGAAAGACCAACTACAAAATCATTTTCATTGATCCCGTATTCCATTAAATCTAAAATGGCTTGATTGGTGTCATCCTCAGCAAATTCTACTGCTTTTCTAATGGCAGAGTCCCCTCCTGCTATAATTCCAATTACCAAACCATGAGGCACACCGTAGGTTGGAGGACATTCACTGGCATCCAAAATGCCTAGTCTACCGCTTGTACCTGCGCCGATGTAAAACAAACGTCCCCCCGCCTCCATTTTTAACACCAAATGGTCTACAAGCAGAGAAATTGAATTAATTTCTTTCTCAACAGCAATTGCAACTTTTTGATCCTCAGTATTAATAGCTGAGATGATTTCTTTGGTATTTAATGAAGATAAATTCGGATAAAGCGAATCTTGTTCGGTTATAGGTAACAAAATACAAATAATTTAAGCCACAAAATTAATGGTTTATGTCAGAATAATTACAAGCGCACCCTTTTAACAAAAAGCAACCTTTTGTTGTAATAAGATTCTTGGGTATTAGAGACTATAACACCGGCTTGCACTGAAGAGTGTATAAAATATATAACATCTCCTTCTGTTTTGGTAACAATTCCCACATGCCCGACTGTTTCACCAACGCCTCTGCCATTAAAAAAAATCAGATCCCCTGAACTGGCATTTTTAAAACTTATAAACTTCCCGTAATAGGCAATGTTGCCAGAAGAATTTGGGAGTTTAGATCCAAAATGAGAAAACACATATTGAACAAATCCGCTGCAATCAAAACATTTTGGAGCATTTGTGCCATAGCAATATGGCGTATTTAAATACTGTTTGGCGTAATTAATTATCGAATCGCATAAGACTGGACTATTTTTAACTACGCTGTGGGGAGAATAAAAAACGTCCTTCTTCGGGGATGTCTCCATTGCCAAGATTATTGGCAGGATCAAAACCAAAAGAAGGACGTTTAAATATTTAATCAATTATATTAGTATCTGTAGGTATCTTTTTTGAATGGACCATTCATTTCAACACCGATATAATCCGCTTGTTCAGCATCTAATTTCTCAAGTGTTGCACCAATGTGTGCCAAGTGTAAGTAAGCTACTTTTTCATCCAAATGCTTAGGAAGCACATATACTTTTTTCTCGTAGTTTTGGCTGTTGTTCCAAAGTTCCAACTGAGCTAAAGTTTGATTTGAGAATGAGTTACTCATTACAAATGATGGATGCCCCATTGCGCAACCTAAGTTTACCAATCTACCTTCAGCTAGAATGATAATTTCTTTGCCTTCAACAGTATAAACATCAACTTGTGGTTTGATGGTATATTTGGTATCGCCGTGGTTAGCGTTTAACCAATTCATATCAATTTCATTGTCAAAGTGGCCAATATTACAAACAATAGATTTGTCTCTCATTGTTTTGAAGTGTCTGTCTTTAATAATGTTAACGTTACCGGTAGCCGTTACAAAAATATTTGCTCTTGTACAAGCCTCATTCATTGTAACCACTTCAAATCCGTCCATTGCCGCTTGCAATGCACAAATTGGATCGATTTCAGTAACCAATACTCTGCAACCAGCTCCGCGTAAAGATTCTGCAGAACCTTTTCCTACATCACCATAACCTGCAACTACAGCAACTTTACCTGCCATCATGATGTCAGTAGCTCTTCTGATTGCATCTACCAATGATTCTTTGCAACCATATTTGTTGTCAAATTTAGATTTAGTAACACTGTCGTTAACATTGATAGCTGGCATCATCAATGTACCTTTTTTCATTCTTTCGTATAAACGGTGAACACCAGTAGTAGTCTCTTCGCTTAGACCTTTAATGCCTGCAGCAAGTTCTGGATAAACGTCAAATACCATATTGGTTAAGTCGCCACCATCATCCAAAATCATGTTTAATGGTTGTTTTGATTCGCCAAAGAACAATGTTTGTTCGATACACCAATCAAATTCCTCAGCAGTCATACCTTTCCAAGCATATACAGAAATACCAGCAGCAGCAATAGCAGCAGCAGCATGGTCTTGGGTTGAGAAAATGTTACATGAAGACCAGGTTACTTCAGCGCCCAACTCAGTTAATGTTTCAATTAACACGGCTGTTTGAATGGTCATGTGTAAGCATCCGGCAATTCTAGCTCCAGCCAAAGGCTTGCTTTTGCCATATTCTGCTCTTAGTGCCATTAGTCCTGGCATCTCTGCCTCAGCTAATTTAATTTCTTTTCTTCCCCATTCAGCTAAAGTAATGTCTTTAACTTTATAAGGTACGTATGTGCTAGTTTCTGTTGCCATGATATTATAAAAGTTGTGCAAAGGTAATACTTTTATAAAAAAAAATCCCGTATTTCTAAGGGATTCTATACTTATAAAGTTCCTTTATATTATAAAATTCATTTAATGGCTTGGCATTTCTGTTTTAATTATTTAGTAAACAGCACTATAATTATAAGTAATTCACCAGCAAGTCAACTGAATTGCATAATTACTTTCTTCTTTTCAATTCTTGACTTATCAAACTAAGCTCTCTTCCAACTTGACCTTTCACAGAACTATTCTCTTGTGCACGTCTACTTAGGTATGGTAAAACAGCTTTAACAGGACCATAAGGAACATACTTTGCTACATTATAACCGGCATGGGCTAAGTTAAAACTTATATGATCACTCATTCCCAATAATTGAGCAAAATATATGTGGGGGTGAAACTTCGCAATATTTTTCTTCTCCATTAAATCTACCAAATACAATGCGCTGTCTTCATTATGGGTACCAGCACAAATACTAACCCTATCAATATGCTCAACACACAATGCTATGGCGTCGTTGTATTCTTTATCTGAACCTTCTTTGTTGGGCTGTATTGGACTCTCATACCCCATTTTCAAAGCACGCTCTCGTTCTTTTTCCATGTAGGCCCCTCTCACCAATTTAAATCCTAAATAGCAATCTAATTCACTTAATTTTCTTTGAATATGAGCCACTCTGCCGGTTCTGTAGCATTGCACCGTATTGAATATAATTGCCTTTTCTTTATTGTACAAGACCATGGCATCATAAGTTAAATTATCAATCACATCTTGTATCCATGAATCTTCAGCATCAACAAACAATCTGACATCATATTGAGACGCTGCGTTGCAAATACGAGAGAATCTGTCTTTCACGCGCTCAAATTCAGATTGCTCAGCTTCATTTATAGATTCCCCAGCATTTACTTTAGTTAACAAATCCATACGTCCGATACCAGTCGTTTTAAACACCGAAAATGGAATATTCTTTCTATCATCAGCTGCTTTTACTATGGTTCTAATGACTTCTTCGCAAGTATAATCGAACACTGCTTCTGTCTCTTCACCTTCCACTGAATAGTCCAAAATGGTGCCTATTTTATTGGCTGTTAAAGAAGAAATGGCCTTAGCACAATCTTCAATACTTTCGCCCCCACAAAATTGAGCAAACAAGGTACTTTTAATTAAAGTTTTAACCGGCTTTATTACATCAATTACCGAGGCTGCGAAACCAGGGCCATACTTAATTAGAATCGGATAATTGAAACTTTGAAATAAAAGTCTAGCTTTCTTAAGTTCTGCATTGCTCTTATGTGCAAATGCAACTTCAGTGTTGTTAAAAGAAATACTTGGCATCGGGCACAAAATTAAGCATGTATTTGTAATTATTTTTATGATTCTTTACCATAAAAATCCAGCCAATCAAAATCTAAATTAAAAACTTTGAGGACAAGTTATTTCAATAGGTTCATTCTTTATTGGATGAACAAATGAAATCCCATAAGCATGCAAACAAATAGACTTGTTTTTCAAAACCTGCGGTGCTCCATACTTCAAATCTCCTACTATTGGTGTCTTATTGGCGGATAACTGGGCACGAATTTGATGAAAACGCCCTGTAATTGGATATACTTCAAGCAATGCTTGATGCCCTCTGCTTTCAATTACTTTATAACTCAAAACAGATTCTTTAGCATTGTCAACTGGCTTTTTAAACACATCCGATTTATGCGATTTGCTGTTCTTTCTTAAATAGTGCCTTAACTCTGCCTCTGTAGGATCAGGGATACCATTCACCAAAGCGCGGTAGGTCTTGCGAATTTTATCTTCACGAAACAACTCATTCATTTTGGATAGACCCTTGCTGGTCTTCGCCAAAATTACGATGCCACTAACCGGTCTATCTATCCTATGAATGACACCACAGAATACATTTCCAGGTTTTTGATCGCGCTCCTTTATAAAAGCTTTTACCAATTCAGACAATGGCACATCGCCAGTTTCATCTCCTTGAACCAATACACCTACTGGTTTGTTAACTACAATTAAATGGTTGTCTTCGTATAGTATACTTTCGGCAATATTGAATGTTTGAACTGGTCTCAAAATATTAAAGAGCAAAGGTAAAACTATTCCCACGATGTTTAAAATTGAAATATATTTGTTAAAAATTAAAACTTTCTGAAACTTTTTTCAAACTCAACACACTTATTGTCTGAAACACCAATTTGAACCAAGAAGTACATAGCGAAATTCACTTAGCATTTATCGAATGTTATAAGCCTTACCATAAGCAGCTAAACTTGTATTGCTTGGCGCTTAGTAAGAGTGAGGACGACGCAAAAGACTTAATGGGCAATACCTTGGAAATCGCATTTAAAAAATTTGAAACCTTAAAAGACCGCACTAAATTCAAGTATTTCATATTTGGAATTGCTTCAAGAATCACCAACAATGAAAGACGGAAATGGAGCAATAAAATATTTGTTTCTGATGCCAATTTGAACATGCAAATAAGCACGATTCAAGATTCTGATCAAAGTGCAGACTATTTCTTCTTACACCAAGCGCTGCAGCAACTAAAACAAAGCACCAGAGAAGCAATAGTTTTATTCGAATTAGAGGGATTTAGCATCAAAGAAATTGCGGAAATTCAAAACACAAACGAGAACACCATCAAGACAAGATTAAGTCGCGGCCGTGCAGAACTCAAAGCAATACTAAACCCAATATCCAACTACCAAAACGCAGTGATTAAATAATCAGATTATGGAAAAAGATCAAGAACTTAAAAATTTGTTCAAAGCATTTGAAGAGCAAGCACCAGAGCTGATGTCAATTGAATCAGTGGGCCAAGCCATATTGCAAAAACAACAAGTAAAGCCATATAAAACAAGAAAAATTATGCAAACAACTACCATAGCTGCTATTGGCTTTGCGCTTTCATTTCACTTTTTTAAATTAGAGACTACTTCTTTGCCAAATAAGGCATCTGCCGCAATTGAAAGCCATGCATCAAACGAACAAATCTCTAATGTAGTTGAAGAACACAACAGCCCTGTTGATAAAACAAATCAATCTAAAATTAGCTCCGTTCAATCTTCTACCCTGTTAAATTGTGAATCCAGTAAAACTATGAGTAATGCTCAAGGTGATTTAAACAATACCAATACAGTTTATCAAGAGGAATTGAATACAACACCTAGTTTAATACAAATTAAAGACAGCAGTAAAACACTTGCAAACAAGACCTCTAATACCTTGAAAAAATCTTCTTACAATTTCATCAAATTAAATGAAGAAGAACTGTATAAACTTGGCATTGTTTGTCGTGATGGAGGTGTGTTTTATGAAGAAACTTTTAACACCAAAAAACCATTTAAATTTTCCTTAATTAAGAATAAGAACTATGAAAGCGCAAGCTGGGAAGGGGGGAG
This sequence comes from Bacteroidota bacterium, assembly GCA_947451105.1. Classification (GTDB taxonomy): domain Bacteria; phylum Bacteroidota; class Bacteroidia; order NS11-12g; family UBA955; genus JABMMZ01. The sequence goes on from CANFXY010000069.1 coordinate 11,266, forward strand.
CTTATCCATTCTTAGCAATATGGATAAATACCCTAATTTGATAACAAATCTAGCGATTACTTCAGCAACTGGAATACTCAATAGAGCATCATTAAAAGACACAATAGAAATATATTCAAATTACAATCTTTACATTCCTATTGTAGTTCCTTTAAACAACACAAGTATTGACAGTTCAAATGCAGAAGCCGAAATATTTTGGTTTCCCAAAAGTGCATATATAAAAAATTCACTTCCTATTTGGGCGCAAAATGAATTAAGTATTAATCCAAGTGCCTATTCCTGGGATATGAAAGCGAATAGAAAATATCAAAGCCCGCTTATTGATTATGGAAAGACTGCAGAAAATGAGGGTAACATTAATTTAATTGAAGCCAATAAGTATTTGAATTTGGAGCCAAGTCAGATGAAAAATTTTGGATTTAATTTTGATACAACGCAGCAATCAGAAATAAAAATAAAAGCAAGTCACTATTTATTTCACAGCTATTTCAAAAACGGTGTTCGTTATTTTGAACATAACTGTAAAAATGAAAAAGCATATTTGAAAGCTAAGCAGAAATTTAAATTCCCTTTCCCTTTATATTTAAGTGATTCTATGGTTGGCGCATGGCAAGGCGATGTGACGTCGCTTAAATACAATAGCAACCATTCAAACAATTTAAATGAAATACAATTATTATTAAATGAAAAAGCCCGTTTAATTCCAATAAAAATTTCATTCAAAACATACAATAAGTACCTTTGGTATGAATACGATGAATTGCTTTTAAAGGCTCTCAATGAGCAACAAATTTTGATTGCTCAAAATATTTTAAAAGACAGTTTAAATAATAATTTAAAGGTACAACCAGAGATAAACAGCAAAACACACGACATAGAATTAGCTGAAATATATTCATTGGGCAAAAAACAAATATCCAATATACATCCCTTAATTCTTGACATTAAAACCCTTGAGAATATGGGATATAAAAACGTCAATGAAAATCTTGAAATGACCCTGTTTGATACGCTAAACAAGGCCATTAAACTTACATTATACAAACACGGCACTACGATAGACAATGTGCTTATTGACACCAGCAAAATCAGAAAACTAATGGTGCCTGACTACATCAGCAATGACCTTGGCAAATACACCTATGTTTCTTTTAAAACCAATGCTGAAAAGGATGCATCAAAAATTGATTTTAACCAATTAATCCCTGTGCTATTTGAAACAAAACGTTCCTACAATACAATTGACTTATACAACCATGCGGCAAGACCAAATTATTTATTGTGGTTTAAGCCCACTCCTGAATTCTTAAAGCTCTTACCTGCATCAGAACAAGCACAAATCAAAAGCGAGATGGATAGCACACACAAGGGACCTTGTGTTTATACAGATGCTTGTAAAGAAAACAAGGTTAACATCTTAAAAGCATTGGCATATCCTAACCCAAACAAGGGTATGTTAACTTTAAAAGTTGAATTATTAAAACCCATAGATTACAACTATTCTGTTGCTGACTTAAGTGGTAAAATGCTTATACAAAAACAAGTCAGTTTTCAAAATGAAAACAATGAAATTGAAATTGATTTAAACGATTTAGAAAATGGAATTTACTACCTTTATGTTTACTCCAATTCTGGCGATTTAATTGTACAAAAAATTGTGCTTATGAAATAGGCAGAGCCCTATAAAACAATTACAATTCCGCCGCTTTCGAAAATTACTTTTTAATAACTAAAACACAATTATCTAGAGACATTGCAATAATCTTTATGCAAAAAGTGTGGGTGTGAACGTGAGAATGAGTGTGAAGAAAAATGAGCAATGTTGCCGCTTTCGAAAATGTTCCTTTGCAGAGTGAGTGTGAATGTGAGAATGAGTGTGAAGAAAAATGAGAGCAATGTTGCCGCTTTCTTAATAGCCTTTTCTAGAGTGAATGTGAATGTGAGAATGAGTGTGAAGAAAAATGAGAGCAATGTTGCCGCTTTCGCTTTCACATTTACTCTCATTTTGTGGGCCCTCTTGGGATTGAACCAAGTACCCTCTGATTATGAGTCAGATGCTCTAACCAAATGAGCTAAGGGCCCTTACGGGAGTGCAAAGGTAACTAATTTGATTAATTTATCAAATGCTTGAATTAATTTATTCTAACAAATA